>JAQCKU010000048.1 GCA_027592195.1 Actinomycetota bacterium | reverse complement strand
GCGATATCGCTGAGATACATCGCAAGTGGATCTTCACTTTTTTCTCCGATTTTAAATGCAGTCGTTGGCGCAGTTGGTGATACTAAAACATCAGCGCTCTCAAATGCTTTATTAAAATCATTTTTAATTAAGGTACGAACTTTCTGAGCGCTTCCATAATAGGCATCGTAGTAACCGCTGGAGAGAGCATACGTTCCAAGAATAATTCGTCGTTTAACCTCACGACCAAATCCCGCTTCACGAGTTGCACTCATAACCTCTTCCGCGCCCCCATTTCCAACGCGTAACCCAAATCGCATCGCATCAAAGCGCGCTAAATTTGATGAACACTCACTTGGGGCGATCAGATAATAAGCAGCGAGGGCATAATCAAAAGAAGGGCATGAGACTTCAACAATCTCTGCGCCAAGTCCAGCCAAGATATCGAGTGAGTGTTGAAAGGCCGAGAGAACTCCCTTTTGATATCCCTCACCTTGTAGCTCTTTAATAACGCCAATTTTTACACCTTTTACATCTTGACGTTTCGCCGCTTCGACAACGCGAGGAGTTGGCGCGTTAATCGATGTGGAATCTTTCGGATCAAAACCTGCGATGGCTTCATGTAAGAGCGCTGCATCAAGAACAGTTCTTGCACAAGGACCTGCTTGATCAAGAGAGGATGAGAAGGCAACAAGTCCATAGCGAGAGACGGCGCCATAAGTTGGTTTGACCCCCACTGTTCCAGTCACTGCTGCAGGTTGGCGGATAGATCCACCGGTATCAGTTCCAATAGCTAGCGGTGCTTGAAAAGATGCTAGAGCTGCAGATGATCCGCCCCCTGATCCCCCAGGAATTCTAGAGAGATCCCAGGGATTATGGGTGGGATGGAATGCAGAATTTTCGGTGGAGGAGCCCATCGCAAATTCATCCATATTGGTTTTACCAAGAATAATCAGACCGTTCTTTTTAAGATTTGTTACAACGGTGGAGTCATAAGGCGGGCGCCAATTCTCCAACATCTTTGAACCACAGGTTGTTGGTATCCCCTTCTGTGTTAACACATCTTTGAGCGCTAAAGGAATTCCTGCAAGGGGTGGTAGTTCTTTACCGGCTGCGCGATCTTTATCAATTTCTGCCGCTGCATCGAGCGCGCCCTGCCGATCAAGATGGAGGAAAGCTCGCACCTTTCCATCAACAGCATCAATCTGTGAGTAATGCGCCTTCGTTAATTCAACTGAGGAGATCTCACCGGTTTTGAGAGAAGCGGCCATCTGCGATGCGCTTTTTTGAATCATCACTCATCACCCAAGATCTGGGGAACTTTAAAGCGAGATTCTTCTTGCGCAGGGGCCCCCGATAACGCCTCTTGCGCGGTAAGACTTGGACGAATTTCATCTTTTCGAAAGACATTGACCATAGCAAGTGGATGAGAAGTGGGCTCAATATCAGCAGTAGCAACCTCACTCACCTTGGCGACGGCGTTGAGAATAATTCCCAGTTCAGAAGCTAAGTGATCAAGTTCGATATCGCTCATCTCGATTCGAGCAAGGCGTGCAAGATTTGCCACTTCAGCTCGAGAAATACCAGCAGCGCTAGACATGGTTGGAGCCTACCGAGAGTTGAAAGGTTTTGAGAAAACCGGTTATCGGATCTGACCGGTACCTGAGACGACCCAGGTCGTTGTGGTCATTGCCGCAAGCCCCATTGGGCCTCGGGCATGAAGTTTCTGGGTTGAGATTCCAATCTCTGCGCCAAATCCCATCTCTTGGCCATCGGTAAATCGAGTAGATGCATTAATCATGATCGCTGCGCTATCAGAGTGTGAAACAAAATATTGAGAAGCCTTTAAATCTTCAGTAATAATCGCCTCAGTATGGTGCGTTCCATATTTTTCAATATGATCGAGAGCTTGATCGATATCTGAGACAACTTTGATATTGATCTCTAGCGTTCCATATTCACTACGCCAATTCTCCTCCGTTGCGATTGTGAAATCATCTGGCTCAGATAGACCATTTTCTCGAGCAATTACGGCGCAGCTTTGATCAAGATGAAAGAAAACTTTCTCACGCTTTAAATCAGCAAGAAGTTGAGGAAGAAGATTGGCAAGACGATCTTGATGGATCAATACCGTCTCTACTGCGTTGCAGACGCTCGGACGATCTACCTTGGCATTAACGACAATTGGAATCGCTTTTTCTTGATCGGCAGATTGATCGATATAGATATGGCAGATGCCAGCTCCGGTTTCAATTGTTGGCACCTGAGCCTGAGTTACCACCATCTCAATTAGCGCTCCACTCCCGCGAGGGATAACTAAATCAACATACCCTCGAGCTTTCAGTAGATCGGTTACGCTCTGGCGATCTTGCGATGAAATTAATTGCACAAGATCTTCAGGAAGAGCTAGCGATTGAAGCACCTCTCGCATAATCGCCACCAAGAGCTGATTACTCTGCTTTGCAGAGTGAGAGCCACGCAGTAAAACTGCATTTCCAGAGGCCAATAAAATTGCTGCTGCATCAACGGTGACATTTGGCCTCGCCTCATAAATCATTCCTACAACGCCAATAGGAACAGTGATCTCTTGTAAATGAAGACCATTAGCTGCAATTCGATCACTCTTAATAGCGCCAAGCGGGTCCGCAAGTTTTGCAATATCTCTACAGGCAGAAGCGATCGCTGTAATTCTTGCAGGGGTTAGAGCTAATCGATCCTGAAGTGGCTCACTCATCCCCTCACTTTTTCCTTGCGCCAGATCGATCTGATTTGCAGCAAGAATCTCTCCACTGCGCGCTTCGATCGCATCGGCGATGGCATGCAGGAGTTCAACTCGCTTCTCATAACTTAAGAGAGCTGCCTTTCGTGCGCTCTTGGCGCGAGTTGCTAACTCTTCAATAGTTTCAGTAGTCATAATAAAACCAGATCATCGCGATGGATCAGCTCTCGCCCATATTCCGCGCCAAATTCTTCACCGAGCTCTCTGGTGGAGCGCCCTAGTAATTTTCCAATCTCATCAGAATCAAAAGCGATAATTCCGCGGGCAATTACCTTTCCCGATCCATCAGCCAACTCCACGCTCTCTCCTGCTGAAAAATCTCCAGAAAATGATTGAACCCCCGCTGGAAGAAGTGAGCTTCCCCGCTCGATCACGGCAGCGATCGCTCCTGGATCAAGAATTAACTTTCCCCGTGGCGTGGAGGCATGAGCCAACCAGAGATCTCGCGATGCAATTTTTTCTTCTCCGCCAAGAAAGAGCGTGCCTAAACTCTTATCGTGAGCAAGACCTTGATCAGATAAGTTAGAGAGCAAGATGGTAGAGATCTCATCCAAATTGGTTACAAGCGTTGAGGTACCACCACTTGCGGCAATCTTGGCCGCCTCAAGCTTTGTCACCATTCCGCCACTTCCTACTTTGGAGCTAGGCCCTGAAATCGTTACATGATCTATCTCAGAAAAATCTTTGACCAGCGAGATGATCTGCCCATCGCTCTCGCCCTCATTTGCAGATTTTAATTCACTCGGCGCCCTACTGAGAAGGCCTTTCACATCAGAGATGATGACGAGAAGATCTGCCTTAACAATCTGGGAAATAAGGGCAGCTATTCGATCGTTATCGCCAAAGCGAATCTCTTGCACTCCAACGCTATCGTTCTCATTAATTATTGGAATGACGCCCAGTTCTAATAATTTAAAGAGGGTTGATCGGATATTTTTATAATGAGCTCTCCGGACCATATCTTCACTGGTGAGTAGAACTTGTGATGCGATCAGTGAGTATCGAGCAAAAGATTGCGTGTAATTTCTAATCAATATCCCCTGCCCAACAGAGGCAGCGGCTTGCTGGAGCGCCAGATCTTTTGGGCGAGCTAGAAGGCCAAGAGGGGCAATTCCTGCAGCGATCGCCCCCGATGAGACGATCAGAATTTCTCTTCCGTTTTTGCGCAAGGTAGCGACAAGATCAACGAGGGTATCTATCTTGCTCGGATCAAGTTGCTCACCGTTTTTTCCCGTGAGCGATGATGATCCAATTTTTATAACTATACGTTCCGCGCCGGTGATTCGCTCTTCAAATTCTGGCGCTCGTCTCATCGATCGCGCTCCCAAGGGATTCGACGATCTTCACCTCGCGGTCCTGCTAAGAGCTCTGCCCCTGCTTCAATAGTTGGTTCCCAATCAAAGAGAACAGCATCCTCTGATGTTCCAATTCGTACCTCATCACCTTCGCGTGCGCCGAGTTTTAATAACTCCTTCTCAACACCGGCCTTTGCCAATCGATCGGCAAGATAACCAACAGCTTCTTGGTTGGAGAAATCTGTCTGAGCAACCCATCGCTCCACTTTCTCACCAGTTACGGTGTAGCGATTATCTTTATGAGCAATAACTCTAAAACCTACCTCATCAACTGCGCGTGGTGTGAGCACAATTCGAGTTCGCTCGCCAACTACTTGGTTGGCCCGATAGGTTGAAATCAACTCGGCCATCGCATTGAGTAGCTCTGGTATTCCCTCACGTGTGGCAGCGCTCACGGGAAAAACTTGATATCCCCGCTCCTCCAAATTTCCCTTAACCATCTCTGCCATATCGCGACCATCTGGAAGATCGATCTTATTAAGAACAACAAGTCGCGGTCTTTCACTTAGGCTTATCTCTGCATTGTATTGAGCGAGTTCATTTTCGATCACATCAAAATCACGGAGTGGATCACGATCGCTCTCTAACGTTGCGCAATCGAGAAGATGTACCAAGGCAGCGCATCTTTCAACATGTCGCAAAAATTCTAAGCCAAGACCTTTTCCTTCACTTGCGCCAGGAATAAGACCTGGAACATCAGCAACAGTAAATCGAGTCTCACCGACCTGAACTACGCCAAGGTTTGGTACCAAAGTGGTAAATGGATAATCAGCAATCTTTGGTCGCGCAGCAGAGATGGCAGCGATCAGTGAAGATTTTCCTGCAGAGGGATATCCAACAAGTGCAATATCAGCAACGCTCTTTAACTCAAGGGCTAAGGTCTGTAATTGGCCTGGTTCTCCTTTGAGCGCAAACCCAGGGGCTCTTCGCTTTGATGAAGCAAGCGCTGCATTTCCAAGTCCACCACGACCACCGCGCGCTGCAATAAATGTTGTGCCATTGCCAACAAGATCTGCCAGCACTTCACCAGATTCACTATAAACAACAGTTCCATTAGGAACAGAGAGGAGAAGATCTTCACCTGATGGACCATCTTGATTACTTCCATGGCCTTGTTTTCCAGAAGTCGCGCTTCGATGAGGTGAGTGGTGAAAATCTAGAAGCGTTGTGACATTGGGATCAACGACCAAAATAATGTCACCACCGCGACCACCATTTCCGCCATCTGGTCCACCAAGTGGAACAAATTTTTCACGGTGGACCGAGACGCAACCATCGCCACCTTTTCCAGCTGAAGCATGGAGAGTTACGCGATCAACAAATGTTGCCATCACCGTCTCCTCTATATGACCTTCTGCTTTAGCTCTTTCAATTTCTTCTGTAAATCTCTTAAGAACTGCCTCTAAAATAAAAAATCGGGCCCGCCGAGGCGGACCCGATTAATCTAATCCGCTAGATTTAGGAAACCGGAACGATGTTGACAACTTTACGACCGCGAGCGCGACCAAACTCCACTGTCCCTGCTGAAAGTGCAAAGAGCGTGTCATCTCGGCCAATTCCTACATTCTTACCTGGGTGAAACTTGGTGCCACGTTGGCGAACCAGAATCTCACCGCTATTTACTACCTGTCCGCCGAATCGCTTGATACCTAAATATTGTGGGTTGGAATCGCGACCATTGCGAGTCGAGGAGACACCTTTTTTACTTGCCATTTATTTTCGCCTCCTTATTACTTCACGCCGTTGATCGCAGTGATTTTCACGCGAGTATTTTTTGATCGGAAACCTTGTCGACGGCGATAGCCAGTCTTATTTTTGTAACGCAAGATATGGATCTTTGGACCCTTTACCTCTTCAACAATTTCTCCTGTTACCTTAACCGCAGCAAGAGCTGATGGATCAGAGGTGACAGCCTCGCCGTCAACGACTAGGAGAGCTGGAAAATTTACAGAGGCGCCAGTGGCAGCATCGATACGATCGACAAATATTGTGTCGCCAACGGAAACTTTCTCTTGCCGTCCGCCAGCTTTAACGATTACGTACACGATAACTCCTCTTTGAACTTCTCTCTAACTTCGATTTCAGCTTCGATTAGACCCCATCCAACCGGCCGACGGGCAAGGATACGCAAGCGCACTCGATAGGGTCAAACTGGCGCTATTCGGTGGTGATGACCCCAGTGCTGACCGCCCTGCGACGACGCTTTCCAAAGCCTCGCTTCTCAGGTTCAGCTTTTTCAGCTTCCAGATTCTCAGCATCGAGCTGGTTTTCCGCAACGCTTTTACCTTTAGTTGAAGGGCTCTTTGATGATCCCATTGCACTGGCCATCTCTTTCATCTCTTCTGAACCAGTTGATACATTCTCAGATTTTTCACTATCGCCGAAGTAATCACTCTGCAGCGATCCTGCCCCTTCACGATCTAGCGAGCGCTTATTGACCGGCTCACTATGAATATGGATACCGCGACCACCACAGCTATCACAAGTTGTCGAGAAAGCTTCAATGAGACCTTGGCCCACTCGCTTTCTTGTCATCTGAACAAGTCCAAGTGATGTGACTTCAGCTACCTGATGCTTAGTTCTGTCGCGTCCAAGACATTCAACCAATCGTCGTAATACCTGTTCTCGATTTGATTCTAAAGTCATATCGATAAAGTCAATAACAACAATTCCACCTAAATCTCGAAGCCGTAGCTGCCTGGCAATCTCCTCAGCTGCTTCTAGATTATTTTTGGTGACCGTCTCTTCAAGATTTCCACCCTTGCCAATAAATTTTCCTGTATTTACATCGATAACTACCATCGCCTCGGTTCGATCAATAACTAGTGATCCTCCTGATGGAAGATAAACTTTTCGATCGAGGGCTTTAGAAAGCTGCTCATCGATTCCATAATCTGAAAATAGATCACCGGTGCCAACGTATCTTTCAATTTTTTCGGTGAGCTCAGGGGCCACATGAGCGAGATAATTCTTAATATCTTCGATCGCGCCATCGCCTTGTATGGTCAGCTTTTTAAAATCTTCATTGAAAATATCGCGGATTACTCGAACTGTTAAATCAGGCTCACCATAGAGAAGTGTTGGGGAATTAATTGAGGTGTTCTCTGACTTTTCCTTGATGTCATCCCATTGCGCTTTGAGTCGGGCAACATCTCGAGTCAACTCTTCTTCGCTTGCTCCCTCAGCAGCAGTACGGACAATGACGCCCTCTTCTGCGCTAATAAGATTGGCAAGGATCTCTTTTAAGCGCGCTCGCTCATTCTCCGGAAGCTTCCGGCTTATTCCACTGATCTCACCGCTTGGAACAAAAACTACAAATCGACCAGGAAGTGAAACCTGTGCAGTAAGTCTTGCCCCTTTTTGACCGATCGGATCTTTGGTAACTTGAACCATCACCATCTGGCCAGTTTTTAAAACATGCTCAATCTTTTTCTCTTGATTTTCAGCAAGTCCAGCTTCATCCCAATTAACTTCACCGGCATAGAGAACTGCGTTACGACCTTTGCCAATATCAACAAAAGCAGCCTCCATTGAAGGTAGTACATTCTGAACTTTACCAAGGTAAACATTGCCGACATAAGAAATATTGCTATTTCGGTTGACATAGTGTTCGGCTAAAATTTTATCTTCTACAACAGCGATCTGGGTGCGATCACCTTTCTGCCTCACCAACATCTCACGATCAACAGATTCCCGCCGGGCAAGAAACTCGCCCTCTGTGAGAATGATTCCGCGTTTTCTATTTTCACGGTATGGCTCTCGATAACCTTCACGATAGTTATCTCTAAAGTTTTCTCGAGGAGATCGATCGCGTCGATTATATTTTCGATCTTTTCTAAAGTCATCACGTTTTTCTCGGGTTCGCGGCGTACGCGTTTCACGGACCTTAACTACGGTAACAACGCCATCTTCATCAACAACTTCACCAGCTGTGCCATTTTCTTGGCCAGGTCGGATACGCCGTCTTCGCTTTCTTAGCGTTGGCTCGCTACCTTCATCATCAGCCTTCTCTTCAACTACACCCTCACTTGTTGTTGGCTCTTCGCCATCGCGATGGCGATTTTTTCCACCACGCTTTCTTCTTCTCCGTCGAGGATCTCCACTGGAATCATCTGCAGTAAGAACTTCTTCGCTTGATTCACTTTTTCTGCTCGCAGATGTTTGAGTAGAAGCAACCTCTTTTGTAGCAGCCTTACGTAGCGATGGCTTCTCTCCACTTAAGCGGGCGCTCTTTGCGGGAATCGGTGCTGCTTGAAATAAAGGAACCGGAACGGCCTTTGCCGCTGATGTTAACTTTACTTTTTTAGGCTTTTCTTCTTTATCGGTTGGTTTATCAATTTTTTTATCAGATTCAGCAATTTTCTTTTTGCGCACCCGTATTTTCTTTTCGGTAGGCTCAATAGCCATATAAAAAACCTCAAATCCTTAAGCTCGTAAAAAATCTTTTTACTCTACCGATTTGCACAAACCCAAGGCGACCGCACTAATAATGAGCGGTACGAGCCTTACCAAAAACCTGTGCGCATCGGCGCTGGCCAAATTATGGCAGAGAATCGAAAAGTATGCCTAATCGCAAAAATCTAGGCGTGTTTTACAGTATTAATTGGCTATCGAGAGCTTCGAATATGAACATTCTGTAAGAGGCCAACTCCAATAAGACAGGCAAACATACTCGATCCACCGTAGGAGATAAATGGAAGCGGAACACCGGTCATTGGCATTAGCCCCATAGTCATCCCAATATTTTCAAATGTTTGGAAACCAAACCATGCAATAACGCCAATGCAGACAAGGCGTCCAAACATATCTTCTGACCTTCTTGCTATAGCAAAAGCTCTAAAGAGGAGAACTCCGTAAAGAAAAATAATAAAACCAGCGCCAAGAAATCCTAACTGTTCACCTGCAACGGTGAAAATAAAATCAGTCTGTTGCTCAGGTACAAATCTTCCATTGGTCTGTGGTCCTTGAAAGAGTCCAGTTCCAGTTAGCCCGCCAGAGCCGATAGTAATTCGTGCCTGTCTCAATTGATATCCGCTAAACATTGGATCTGCGCTGGGATCGATAAATGATTCCAGCCGCTTAACTTGATACTCACTCACCGCGCCCACTTGAACTGCGGTAAAACCTCCAATAATTGCAACTGCTACAAGTCCAAATATCCATCGAGTTGGTGCACCTGAGACTGCAATGATTGTGACAACTGCTGCGCTGATAATGAGAACGGTACCTAAATCTGGTTGGGAAACTATAAGGAGAAGCGGGATCGCAGCCACGATCAGAGCTTTTAATACATCTTTATGTCCTGGATATTTTTGATTTCCAGTTAACTCAGAGAGAATGAGCGCCATTCCTACAATGATAGAAATTTTTGCTAATTCAGCTGGTTGAATTTGAAATCCACCTGGAAGTGAAATCCATGCACGTGCGCCATTAACTGTTGCGCCTACCCCTGGAATTAAAACCAAGATAAGGCCGAGAACTCCAATTGCCCAGAGAATTGGTGTGTAGGCTCGGATTAAACGATAATCGATAAGCGTGGTCCCCCAGGCAAGTAACGACCCGATCAAAATATTTATCACATGGCGTTTTAAATAATATTCTGGGTCTAGCCCATTGGCAGCAAACCAATCTCTGGTTGCCGCATAAACTAAGGCAATTCCAATAGCTAATAAGCCAATAACTGCGCCAGAGAGAACTAAATCAAAATCACGGAGCGAGGTTCGTCGTGGTTCACGTCGAGCCAGTAGATCAGAGGCGATCATTTGACCTTCCTACCCTGGCTATTTTCTCCCGTTGCAAGATTTTCCTCACGAAGATTTTTTGTTATATCAATTTCAGGAATTGTAGCTGGAACACCTCTAGGAAAGATCGGTTTTCTTCCAGCCTCACCAAAAATTGCTTCATAAATTTTCCGGACCCCAACTCCAGAGGTGCTGCCACCAAATCCACCTTGGCTCACCAT
>JAQCKU010000047.1 GCA_027592195.1 Actinomycetota bacterium | reverse complement strand
GGGATCACGGAATCGATCAGAACCTGCCCGATGGTAAAAAGCGAAGCGCTTATGGCGGTGATTTTGGAGAGGAGCGACATGATGGAAATTTTGTCTGCGATGGCCTCTTCTTCCCAGATCGCACCCCGAAACCTGCTCTATATGAGTTTAAAGAGCTGGCATCTCCCGTGGTCTTCGAATCGAAATCTCCGACCTCAGGGAAGGTATCGATATTTAATAAGAATTTCTTTACCAATTTAGATAAGTACTCGCTTTATTTTGAAGTTACGGTAAATGGCGATCTTGTTGATAGTGGACCGGTTGATCTGCCAAAAATTGCGCCGAGAAAACGAGGGCTTGTAACAGTTAAATCAAAGCATCTTGGTAAATCTCAAATACCGGGTGAAAAATTTCTCACATTATTCCTCTGCTTAAAGGAGGCGACCGCCTGGGCGCAGCAAGGCTATGAGATCTCCTATGGACAATTTCCACTCCCCTCAACAACGCTTGAAAAACCAAAGATTATTAGCCAATCTCCGGCAGATTTCATAACAGATAGTGGCGAGCTCATCCTTGCCCATCAAGAAGTTCCTGAAGCCTTAACTCTCTGGCGAGCACCTACTGATAATGATCTGATTGGACATATCGCTACCCGTTGGGATGAATGGGGGCTTAAAGATTTAGTGAAAGTTGATTCAGAGGTAATTCATGAGAAAACTCGATCTACGATAAAAGAGGCGCTAGAAACCTCAACTGGATTTCCCATTGCATTTACCAGAGTTATTGAACTCGTTGAAGGTGGCGTAAAGGTATCGATTAAAGTAAAAATTCCTCCAGCGCTTAAAGATATTGCTCGAGTAGGAACATCTTTTGAATTGAACTCTGATCTTAATCAAGTTACCTGGTTTGGAGCAGGTCGCCATGAGAGCGCAGTCGATCGTAAATTGGCCCGGGTTCATCGCTGGCGAGCAAACGTTGATGAACTACATACCGATTACATCAAACCTCAAGAATCTGGTTCACGGGCAGATGTGAGATGGTTCAGTATTGCTAATAACTCCGGTCAATCAGTGATGATTTATCTTGATAAACCGCGCTTTGTTACCCTCTCGCCATATCGCTCAAAGACGCTGGCAGATACCTCCCATAATGTTGATCTCGTTAAATCTGGAAAAACTGTTGTAACAATCGATGCTATTGCCCGCGGTGTGGGAAGTGCATCCTGTGGTCCAGATACCCTTGATAAATACATCATTAAACCAGGGGTCTTTACCTGGGGCTATACATATATTTGGAAGTAAACGGAAAATAATCTGGACGTGGCTCAGAAGCTTTCTTGAAATATTCAGGAAGAGATTGGCCAACCAACTGGAGTTAAGTATTTACCCGATCTGCCATCTCCTGAAGATCGGCCGCGAATTCTTCGCCAGATCCAAGGTAGTGCAAATGCAAAAAACCAATTGAAATTTTCAATCCACTTCTTCACTCCCCGAACCTGATTTACTTTTAATAGCGGTTCTCTAAATGCCTCATCGTGTGGGAGATTGAGTTTAGCCAGCACACCCTGAGCAGCCCGGTAATGTCCTTCAGAGTTCATATGTAACCGATCCCACGACATGAAGCCTTTATTATTCCAAAATGGTTCAGGATTGGGATCTAAAAGAATTGCTCCTACCTCTTGGGAAATTTTTTTAACATTACTATTAAAGAATCGAAAGCGCTCTGCTAAAGCTGTCCCAGTTTTTCCCTCTTTGGTGAAGTTTTCCAAGACACAAAAAAGCATTAGCGATGCGCCACTTTCTTTGATTTTATAAACCGCTTCGTTATAACTTTCAATAACACGCTGCGGATCATATTTAGGACGGAGAACATCATTAGCGCCTGCATGGAAGGAGACGAGGATTTTCTCCGCCGGTAAATCATTTCCAATATATTGAAGTGCCACTGGAAGTTGTTCGGCCACAACTTGAGCTACTAATTTTCCTCGAACTGCCAGATTCATATAGGAAAATTGATCACCATTTATAGCGTTACTTGCCGCCATTTGATCTGCTACTCGATCAGCCCAACCTCGAAATTTCCCTTTAATGAAATCATCATTCATTCCCTCAGTCATCGAATCACCTAAGGCAATAAATCGCGTAAACATGAAAGTTACCTTCGAGCCTCGCTGATGCTATAGAGAGCTATCGATAGCGCAACGCTTGCATTAAGGCTCTCTACCTCAGAAGTAGTTGGAATAGAGACAATTGCATCACACTGCTCTCGAACAAGGCGAGAAATTCCCTTCCCTTCACTGCCAACCACAATATAAAGCGATTCGGTTGCAACTTTAAGATCAGCGATTAAATCTTCACTCTCTCCATCAAGCCCAATAACAAAACAACCTTTTGCTTTTGCATCTTCGATAGATCGGGTCACATTGGTTATCTGTGCAATCGGCAATCGCGCAGCTGCTCCTGCAGATGCCTTCCAGGCCGAAGCGGTCATACTTGCGCTCCGCCGCTCTGGAATAAGAACGCCATCAGCGCCAAAGGCAGCAGCGCTTCGAACAATTGCACCAATATTTCTTGGATCAGTTATTCCATCAACAGCAATGATGAGCGAAGGGTTTTTTGCTCGTTGAAAGATTTCTTTCTGAGATGAGTATTGAAATGGTTTTGCAATCAGCGCAACACCTTGATGATTGGCAATACCTGTAAGCGCCTCTACTTTTCCACGAGGAATTTCCCGGATTGCAATCCCCAACTCTTCAGCGAGCGCAACAATTTCAGTGACGCGATCATCGATATCAATTCCGATAGCTACGATCAGCTCTTTCGCAGGGATATGTGCCCGGAGCGCTTCTACAACTGCATTTCTTCCAGCAATGGTGTCGACTGTTGTAATCCGCTCACGCCGCGCATCCCCGCCTCGTTCATTACGATAACCGCGCGTTTTATCACCGGTTGGTTTACGAGCTCCACCTCTAAAGCCACCTCTAGATGAACCACTAGATCCAGTGCGCTCTCCAGAACGCTCTCGCCTTCCACTTCGATCTGCCTTTGAAGTTAAATCTCCATCTGATCCTCTCACTCTGGCAGAACTAGTAGGGCGAGCAGGTCTTCCTGATTTTGCTAACTTCGCCGCCTTTGCCGCCTTGTGATACGGACGATCTTTCGCTTTCGGGGTTGGCCCCTTACCTTTAAGGCGCTTTGATTTTGCTGCCATTACTTCACGCTCCATCTTGTGCCTTGGTTGGTATCTTCAATCAATATTCCTAGCTCTGCAATTCGATCTCGAATCCGATCTGCGCTCTGGAAATCTTTCCGGGAACGAGCTTCATCTCGCTCCGAGAGTAGAAATGAGATCAGCCCATCGAGGGCTCTCTCAATACCAGCGCTCTGCTCAACCTTACCGCCGTTATTGTTAAATGCTGGATCAAAAGGATCGCAACCTAAGATATCCAGTGCGCCTCTAATCTTGGACCCATAATCTCTGGCGATATCCATCTGATCTTCTGCAAGTGCGGTATTTCCTGCGCGAAGCCATTTAGAGATCAAGGCAAGCACTTCTGGAACAGCAAGATCGCTATCCATAGCTACTTTAAATTCACTATCAATAGCTTTTTCAATCTCTCCACTTTTTGAAATTCGCTCTAGAAAGTTCTCTATCCTTTTAAAATTTGTCACAGATTCATCGAGTGCGCCAAAGGAAAATTCCAACATGGAGCGGTAATGAGCGCTACCTAAATACCAACGAACTTCAATTCCACGATATTTCTTAAGAATCTCACTGACGATCAGGGAATTTCCAAGTGACTTACTCATCTTCTCGCCTGCAGTAGTGACCCAGGCGTTATGCATCCAGAGCCGTGCAAATTTATAACCAGCGGCCTCTGATTGAGCGATCTCATTTTCATGATGTGGAAAAATTAAATCCATTCCACCGCCATGAATATCAAACTCATCGCCTAAATATTGATGGGCCATCGCCGAGCACTCTAGATGCCACCCTGGCCTTCCAGGCCCCCAGGGAGTTGGCCATGATGGATCATTAGGTTTGGCGCTCTTCCATAACGCAAAATCTCTCGGATCTTTCTTAAATTTCTCATCGGCATCAGCAGCTGGCAGAAGATCGTCTAATTTCTGATTGGAGAGAGTTAAATAGGAAGGAAGTTTCCGCACCTCTAAATAAAGATCACCATTTCCAGGGGCATAAGCAAAGCCACGTTCTACAAGTAACTCCATCAATTCAATCATCTGAGTTATATGTCCAGTAGCTCGAGGTTCATACGTTGGATCGATGACATTGAGCGCTCGATATGCATCGGTAAATGCGCGCTCGTATTTCATCGCCACTGCCCACCAGGGCTCATTTTCATGGACTGCCTTATGCAAAATCTTGTCATCAATATCGGTGACATTACGGATAAAGGTCACTTTATTTCCAGATGCGATAAGCCAACGCCTTAAAATGTCGAAATTAACACCGCTTCGGATATGGCCAATATGTGGCTCGCCTTGAACCGTTGCGCCACAGAGATAGATACCTACCTGCCCTTTTTCAATAGGGGTAAAGGGGGCAACTTCTCGGGTAGCAGTGTTGTAGAGGTGAAGTGTGGACATGATTTGCGCAAGTCTATCCTGTTAAGAAAATCTCTAAAGCAGGTGATAAATCCTTTTTCACTAGATCTTGTAGATCAGAGCTCTCGCTATCGCAAAAATCCCTTTCCCCTCGCCAGTAAATCCGAGGCCATCGGTAGTTGTGGCGGTAACAGAGACGCTGGCTCCACCGAGCGCATCAGATAGCGCCTCGATCGCTTCCTTTCGTCGCGCACCTATCTTTGGACGATTTCCCACAATCTGAACTGAAACATTAGAGATGATAAAGCCCGCCTCGTTAACTTTTTTAAGAGTTTCACCAAGCAAGATTGCCCCTGATGCACCTGCATAGCGCGGATCGCTCACTCCAAAATTAGAACCAAGATCTCCTAATTGAGCTGCGCCAAATAAGGCATCGCAGATCGCATGAGCTGCAACATCACCATCGGAGTGGCCATCCACTCCCACTTCACCATCCCACTTCAACCCCGCTAAATAAAGTGGACGGCTTGGATCTGATGAAAATGCATGGAGATCAACGCCAACACCGGTTTTAAATTCCTTAGTTTTATTTCCGTAAACTAAATGGTAAGCAGTTAAGAGATCATCTTTAGTTGTAATTTTAAATGCGCTCTGCTCCCCTGCAATGATCTTCACCTTCTCCCCTAAAACCTCTACGAGAGCAGCATCATCTGTTGCCTCTTCTTGCGCTCCATGAGCGCGAATCAATAGCGCTCGAGTAAAACCTTGCGGAGTCTGTACCGCCCTGAGAAATTTTCTATCTGGAGTAATCGTCACATAATTATCTACATTGATAGATTTAATTGTGTCTGTAATTTCAATCCCTGGAATCACTGCAACTTCACCAGCTCGTAAATGGGCAAGCACTTGCTCGGCCAATTCACTCGATGCAAATGCCCGCGCAGCATCATGAACTAAAATAAAATTAACATCTGGTGATATCGCCTCAAGGGCTAGATGCACGGATTTACTTCTCGTTGCGCCACCGGTAACAATCTTTGCGCTCTCACCAAAAATTACTCTAAATTGATCTTCATACCCTGCCGGTGCAGTAATGATTATTTCATCGACAACTTTCGAAAGTGATGCAAAAGCCCGTTCGATCAGAGAAATTCCAGCTATCTGAACCAGCGCTTTTGGAAGTGATGCTCCAAGCCGCTCACCGCTACCTGCCGCGGCAATAATTCCAGCTGAACGGGCCATTTCCGCCCCCTTTTAGCTATCCACTTTTAAATTAAGAAGCAAGGACCTCATTGAGAATATCTTCAGCTTTTGCCTCATCAGTTTTCTCAGCAAGAGCTAGCTCAGATACCAAAATTGATTTTGCCTTGGTGAGCATCCGCTTCTCACCAGCTGATAGACCGCGATCTAAATCACGACGATAGAGATCTCTCACAACCTCTGCAACCTTAATCACATCTCCTGATGCTAACTTTTCTAGATTGGCTTTATACCGCCTCGACCAGTTCGTTGGCTCTTCTGTATATGGCTGACGTAGTACGCCAAAGACTCGATCTAAACCTGCTGAATCAACAACATCTCGAACACCCACTAAATCAACGTTATCTGCAGGAACTCGAACGGTGAGATCACCTTGTTGGACTTTTAATACTAGATAAATTCGCTCTTCGCCTTTGATGGTCCGGGTCTCTATCGCTTCTATGAGAGCCGCTCCGTGATGAGGATAAACAACGGTTTCGCCGACCTTAAATGACATTGAGAGCCTTTCGTTAGAGGGCAATTCTACAACACATTTGCTCTTATAAAAATCGTAGGGTTATAGCGAATTTCGCGCTAAATAAAGTATAAATTGCGAATTTTTAACGATTCAACAAGTTGGCGCTCTGTGCCTTATCCTTTGCCTGTGAAAAAATCATCACTCAATAAATATTCGACCTTGACAATTGTACTTATTGCTCTTGCATTTCTTGCCGGTTGTGCAGCTGGCCCCAATGCAGAGACTCGAACAATTAACCAGGTAACAGATGGGGTTGAAGGCCAATCAGAGGCAATAAAGGTCCGTAACTTTACCCTTGTTACTGGTGAAGATGGATCAGGGGTAGTTGTCGCAACTCTTGTTAATCAAGATGAGGCAAGTGATGAGGTCTTAGCTATTACTATCAATGGCCAACAAGCCAATCTCGGCTATTTAGGAAAAAGTGCAACTTCACTTGCCTTAACAAATAGAACGCCTTTAACTTTCTCCGGTCCTAGCGCAAATGCCTATGCCTATATCACTGATCTCGGTGCCAAAGCTGGTTATCGCGTTCCAGTACGGGTTGAATTGGCAAAATCTGGAGTAATCAATCTTGATGTTTTGATACGAGAACAGAGTGGAGACTTCGCTCAAGTAACGATCCCAGAATCAGCGACTCGATAGATCAGTTAATTCTCTTTTCTGATCATTAAGCCTTTAATTAACTAAACCTCGATTTTATATCCCAGGCCTCGGACAGTTTGAATTAATACTGGATTAGCTGGATCAACTTCAATCTTTGCTCGAAGCCTTTTAATGTGAACATCCAGAGTCTTGGTATCACCAAAATAATCACTGCCCCATACGCGATCAATAATCTGTAAGCGGGTCAGAACTCGTCCAGCATTTCGCATGAGAAACTCTAAGAGTTCAAACTCTTTCAGCGGCAGCGATATTGGCCGGCCATCAACAAAGACCTGGTGTCGCTCCACATCCATTCGAATATTTGATACTGCAAGCACGCCAGAATCTTCTCCTGGTACCTCGCCCTGCCCTCTACGTAAAACCGCCCGAATTCTGGCTACCAGCTCGTTTTTTGAATAAGGCTTCGTCACATAATCATCTGCACCAAGTTCTAAGCCCACAACTTTATCTACTTCGCTATCTTTTGCCGTCAACATAATTATTGGCACCTGGGATTTCGCTCTCATTGCTCGACAGACCTCAATCCCTGAAATTTCAGGGATCATAAGATCTAAAAGGATGAGATCGAAACTTTCTCGTTCAAAAATTTCCAAAGCCTGCCTGCCAGTTGTAGCGATAGCAACATCAAAACCTTCTTTACCAAGGAGAAACTCTAAAGCTTCAGAAAATGATGCCTCATCTTCAACAATCAAAATCTTTATCATGATCTTCTCCCTACATTTTGATCTTCTAAGAGAGTTGAATCAGTGGCGGGAAGTCGCAACGCAAATGTGCTCCCCACCCCTAATTTGCTCCATACTTTAATTTCACCACCATGATTCTGCGCCACATGTTTAACAATTGAGAGGCCGAGCCCGGTACCCCCGGTCTCACGAGAGCGGGCAGGATCAACTCGATAAAAACGCTCAAAAATTCTCTCAGTCTCATCATCACTAATTCCAATACCTTGATCCATAACAGAGATCTCAACTACCTTATCGATGACTTTAACTGCAATCACAATTCTTGTTCTCTCCGGCGAATAATTAATTGCATTTTCAATAAGATTATGAATTGCCATAATTAATTGTTTTCGATCACCTGAAACTAAAGTGCCTTCATCGCCACTTCGTTCAATCTCGATATTTCTCGCTTCGGCACTTGTCTCTGCCTGATTGATAGCCTCATTAACAATCTCATCTACTTCAATAATTTTTGCATCAGCAAGCGGATCATCTCCTTGGAGCTGAGATAAACTGATAATTTCTTTAACAAGTCCTTCAAGACGTTTCGCCTCGCTCTTAATTCGAGATGCAAAACGCTCCATCGCCTCCGGTTCATCTTTTGCCTGTGAAATAGCCTCACTCAATAGCGAGAGCGCACCTATTGGAGTCTTTAATTCATGAGATATATTGGCAATGAAATCACGTCTAATTGCATCTACTCGGGATTTTTCACTCTCATCACTAATAAGAATCAAAATATGATCCTCATCAAGGGCGGTTACAGCTACCCGTAACTTTCTCTTACCCTCACCTAACGGACCTCGTAATATCTCAACAGAACCACGGTGTTCTCTCTCGGTTCTCCTTACAGCTCTAACAATGGCAAGAAGTTCTTCACTTACCAACCGGTTATTCTGCAAAATATTGAGCGATCCAATTTCTTCTGATTGAAAGATCGCTATCTGATCATTATCAATAACAACTGCTTCATCTTCTAATAATCCGAGCGCTTGAGTTAAAAGTCTTGGTAACACTTCAATTGAATCTGGTTCTTCCATAGGTTTACGAAAGATCATGTACTAATCCTTCTTCTCGCTTCAAGCCAGACTCGTTAGATGCATATCCATATGGACATCGTAGATTGATCTCAAGGGAGAGGTTAGCCAGATTCGATACCTTATTTAGCTCGTTTACCTCAAATTCACTCTCTGTTTAGCTCTCCCTCCCATGCCAAGCTATTCTTAGCCCATGGCCTGGTTACGATCTGCATTTCAAGATGAGCTCGATGGAGTTACAGCTACGTTGGTTGAGCTCTCAACGATAGTCACCGACTCTATGGTGAAGGCAACTCATTCACTTTTAACCGCATCAGTTACTGAAGCTGAAGAGGTGATCGCATCCGATGATCGAGTTGACAGAATTGCACACGAGCTTGATTCAAGAATTATTGACATCATCGCAAGACAACAACCAGTGGCGAGTGATCTTCGCGCGCTAATTACTGCGCTACGGATGAGCGCGGATCTAGAACGTATGGGAGATATGGCCCATCACGTTGCAAAAATTACTCGGCTTCGCCATCCTGCTGCTGCAATCCCATCTGAACTTCTCTTAACAATGGAGGAGATGGGCAAGTCAGTAAAAATCGTTGCCGATAAATGTACTGAGGTCATTGCAGATAGAGATTTAAATAAGGCCCTTGAAGTAGAGGTAGATGATGATGAAGTTGATCGTCTCCATCGAAAACTCTTCACATCACTTCTTGATGAGAGCTGGCCACACGGAACTGAGACCGCTATCGATATAACGTTGATTGGTCGCTACTACGAACGATTTGCAGACCATGCCGTCTCAATAGCTCGAAGAGTTTATTTCCTCGTTACTGGAACGTATTCAGATAAGAAAGATTAATCTTTAACTTATCTCTTTCCTTGATTTGCAACAGCTTCGATAGCTGCCAGAGCAGCAGTTGGATCTAAATACTCTCCACCTTTTTTAAGGGCTGTAAAATTCTGATCAAATTGATAGAGCAGTGGAATACCAGTTGGAATATTTACCTCTGCAATATCATCATCTGAAATATTATCAATGTACTTAACCATCGCACGAATGGAATTTCCATGGGCGACAACTAATACCGTTTTATTCTCCCGTAAATCTTCTGCAATCTCGCCAGTGAGATAAGGGATAATTCTTGCCACAACATCTTTCAGACACTCACTCTTTGGAAGATCGCTCCCTAAATCTTTATATCGTGGATCTGAAAATTGCGAGTAAGGATCGTTATCTGCAATGGGAGGTGGTGGCGTATCAAAAGATCGCCTCCAGAGAGCAAACTGTTCTGGCCCATACTCCTCAAGAGTCTGGCGCTTATCTTTTCCTTGAAGGGCGCCATAATGGCGCTCATTTAATTTCCAAGATCTTTTAACTGGGATCCAATCTCTTTCACACTCTGCTAAAACATATTGTGATGTGTGAATTGCACGGCGAAGTAGGGAGGTATGGACGATATCTGGGTAGAGATCCCTCTCGCCAAGAAGTTCGCCGCCGCGCTTGGCTTCAGCGATCCCCTTCTCTGTAAGTAGTA
>JAQCKU010000001.1 GCA_027592195.1 Actinomycetota bacterium | reverse complement strand
AGAAGATATCCAAGAAAAAAAGCAAGATAGTAGCCACCACTCCACTTCACAGCTACTGCAAGCCCCAACGAAATTCCCATCAGTATCACTTTATTTTTTAAAAGAAAATAAAAACTAAGTAAAATGAAGAAAGTTAAAAAGTTATCAAGGAGTGCAGTGCGAGACATAACAATTGCTAGTCCATCGATTGCTAAAAGGAAGGCAGCGCCAATTGCTATAAAATGAGAGGAGAAAAGTTCTTTTGCGATCAGATAGATCAGCAGCACACTTGCTACTCCAAATAGCGCAGAGCTAAAACGCCAACTAAAAGAAGTATCTCTAAATATGAGAATTGAAAGCGCAATCAACCATTTTCCGAGAGGGGGATGAACAACAAATTCACCTTTTTCGCCCTCAATCTCTACCCCATACTGGAGGAGATCGCGTGCGCCATCTACATAATAAACTTCATCAAATACCAGAGTCTCTGGCTCTGCCAATCGCCAAAAACGCAACAGTCCAGCAAATAAGGCTATGAGGGCGATTGCAATATTAGATCTGTTGGTAAATCGAGCGAAGAACTTCTCAGATTTCGCCTCTAGCAGCATAACCAACAGCATAGTCTCAAAAAGATCTTCTAGATTAAATAGTTTTATAAGATCTAATTGAGGCTTTTAAACCATTAACCTAAGCACTCTTATGACCCCATTGATTGTGGCAGCAACGCCGATCGGCAATCCCTTAGATGCCTCTGCTCGGTTGAAAGAGGCGATCGCTAGCGCTGATCTTATCGCTGCTGAAGATTCAAGAAAATTTGCTCGTCTTGCTGCAGATCTAGAAGTTAGGTACAGCGGGAAAGTTCTCTCATTCTTTGAAGCTAATGAAGGTGCTCGTATCGAAGGATTGATTGAACGAATTACCGCTGGGGAAAAAGTTTTATTGGTTTCAGATGCTGGTATTCCTGCAATTAGCGATCCTGGATATCGTCTTATTAGTGAATGTATTAATAGAAATTTAGATGTAATAGTCCTTCCTGGACCAAGTTCGATATTGACTGCATTGATTCATTCTGGATTCTCTTCTCATTCTTTTCTTTTTGAAGGATTTGTTCCAAGAACAAGTGGTGCGCGAAATGCTTTCTACTCAAGATTAAGTGAAGAAGCTCGAACCACCATTGTTTTTGAGTCACCTCATCGAGTGAGAGCTTCACTGCAAGCGGCGCTAGAGATTATTACAGATTCCAGAGATGTGGTGCTATGTCGTGAATTAACGAAGAAATATGAAGAGGTGGTGAGGGGAAGTCTCACCGAGCTTTTAGAGTGGGCTAAATCAAGAGAAGAATCTGAGGGGATCAAAGGAGAGTTAACCTTGGTATTTGGTCCGATTAAGCGGTTGGAGAAAATCTCGCCAGAAGATGTGATCTCGCGCGTTTCAGAGCTGATGGCTCAGGGTAGATCCACCCGCGATGCCGTTTCGCAGGTTTCGCAAGAATTATCTCTAGCTAAACGCTATGTATATGACCTAGTTATTAGCTCAAAAGAATGAAGTTAGGATTGGGAAATGGCTAAAGCTTTTTACCTAACCACACCTATTTACTATGTAAATGATGCACCTCATATTGGTCATGCATATACAACAGTTGCTGGTGATGTGTTAACTCGATGGCATAGAGCTCGTGGCGAAGAGGTCTGGTTTCTTACTGGAACCGATGAGCATGGTGAGAAAGTTCTCCGGACTGCAGAAGCAAATAACGTTGCCCCTCAAGATTGGTGCGATCGTTTAGTTGAAGAAGCTTGGAAGCCAGTTTGGAAAGATCTCAATATTGCAAATGATGATTTTATTAGGACAACACAGCCACGCCATATCGTTCGGGTGCAGAAATTCTTACAGGGATTAATGGATTCAGGTTTTATTTATGAAGGAAAATATGAAGGGCCATACTGTGTGGGTTGTGAAGAGTTTAAACTTGAGAGTGATCTGATTGATGGTAATTGTCCCATTCATTCAAAACCAGTAGAAAATCTCTCTGAAACTAATTGGTTCTTTAAACTATCAGAATTTGCTCAACCACTATTAGATCGATATCGAAACAACCCTGAAGCATGCCAGCCAGAGAGCGCACGAAATGAAGTCGTAGCATTTCTAGAAGGTGGCGTCCAAGATTTATCTATCTCTCGCTCCTCATTTTCCTGGGGAATTCCAGTTCCTTGGGATCAAGATCAAGTTGTTTATGTCTGGTTTGATGCACTTCTCAACTATGCAACAGCTGTCGGTCTTGGAGAGGATTCTGATGGCGAACTTGGAGAGAAATTTAAAAAAACCTGGCCTGTCTCTGTCCATTTAGTAGGTAAGGATATTCTCCGTTTTCATGCAGTTATCTGGCCAGCCATGTTGATGGCAGCAAAACTCCCGCTTCCAGAGCGCGTATTTGCTCATGGTTGGTTGCTTGTTGGTGGAGAAAAAATGAGTAAGAGTAAATTAACTGGAATAGCACCAGCTGATATCACATCTCATTTTGGGGTTGATGCATTTCGTTATTACTTCTTGAGAGCAATCCCTTTTGGAAGTGATGGATCATTTTCATGGGAGGACATGGCGGCTCGCTATACAAGTGAGTTGGCTAATGATTTTGGAAATCTGGCATCTAGAGCTACAGCAATGATTGAGAAATATTGCGATGGGGTATTACCTGAGCGATCTTCTGATCAAGAGTTAGAGAAATTCTTAGTAGATACTTGTAGAAAAGCAGATGATGCTTTTATTAAACTTGATTTTCAAACTGGAATAAATTCCATTATGGAGTTCTGTAAACGTGTAAATGGTTATCTCACTGAGAAAGAGCCCTGGTCTTTAGCAAAAGATCCTTCTCGAAAAAAGGAAATTGATGAGATTCTCTATAACACAGCAGAGTCACTGAGAGCATTGGCAATACTCTTTTATCCTGTTATGCCAACAACATCAGAAAAACTCTGGGAAATGATAGGGGGTAATTCACTTGGTGATATTTCCCAGATGAAAATTTTTGATGTTGCGCAGTGGGGCCAACTGGAACCGGGAACAAAGGTAAGTAAGGGCGATGCGCTCTTCCCACGCCTTGAGGATTGATTCTTAATTGAATCAACCCTCAGATGGAGAAGTATTTATGGTGAGATATTTTGAGTGAAAAGAGAGATCGAGCTCTTGAGCGGCCCAGCGCACCACTTCCTGAACCTCTCAATCTGGCCTGCGTTGACTCACATGCCCATTTAGAGATTGTCACCAACACCTCGCCTACAGATCCTGCAGTAGTAAAGGTTTTGCAAGAGAGCGCATCTGTTGGAATCGATCGAGTGGTTCAAGTTGGTTATTCTGTCGAACAGTCAGAGTGGAGCGTTCAACTAGCTAATCTTTTCAATAATCAAGTTTTAGCAACTGTTGCCCTTCATCCCAATGAGGCTCCTGTAGTTGATGATCTTGAGAGAGATCTTTCAGTAATCGAAGAATTGGCCAAAGAAGAGCGCGTTCGAGGAATCGGTGAAACAGGTTTAGATTTTTTTAGAACTCCACCAGAATTGCAGGAAAAACAGAGATACTCCTTTAGAAGGCATATCGATATTGCTAAGCGCAATAAGAAGGCAGTGGTTATCCATGATCGAGATTCACATCGAGCAGTTTTAGATGTATTGAAAGAAGAGGGCGCTCCTGAAACTACAATTTTTCATTGTTTCTCAGGCGATGAAGAGATGGCGAAGGAGTGTATTGAGGCTGGCTATATCCTCTCATTTGCAGGGACCCTCACCTTTAAAAATGCTCCACAACTTCGCGAAGCACTTAAATTGGTGCCAGCTGAGCAGCTACTAGCAGAGACAGATTCACCGTTTTTGGCCCCCGCTCCATATCGAGGCCACCTCAACACTCCAGCACAAGTGGTAAGAACTATCCGATTTATGGCTCAGATTCGTGGAGATGACTTAGATCAACTGACCTGGCAATTGAGTGAAAATGCAGAGCGATGTTTTGGATCATTTAAGTCAAAGGTAGAGGGGGAATAAATTTGTCCAACTCCGATGAGATCCTCCTTCTTGGTGCTTCGCAAATCCGCGAAATTGCAGCAGCTTTGGATTTAAATCCGAGTAAATCATTAGGTCAAAATTTTGTTCATGATTCAAATATTTGTGAGAAGATTGTAAAAATTGCCAGAGTAACCGATAAGGATCGAGTAATTGAGATTGGTCCAGGTCTTGGATCTTTAACTTTAGCGCTTTTAAAAACTGGAGCTGAGGTAATTGCAATCGAGATTGATTCACGTTTAGCCAACCAACTTCCACTCACTGCAAAAAGTAATGGTTATCTTGAATCAACTCAAAAATTAAGAGTAGTGGGTAAAGATGCCTTAGAAATTTCAGCTGAAGAAATAGTAGGAGCTACTAAATTAGTAGCTAATTTGCCATATAACATCTCTGTTCCAGTTATCTTACATTTTTTACAGTTAGAGATTGTCAATTCCGGCATTGTTATGGTCCAGAGTGAGGTAGCAGAACGGTTGGCAGCTAAACCTGGAAGCAGAATTTATGGTGTGCCAAGTGTTAAGTTGGCCTGGTTTGCAACTGCACATATTGCAGATCGCATCTCTAGAAATGTATTTTGGCCAGTACCTCGCGTTGATTCATCTCTTTTAGCATTTGAAACACATCAACCTTTAGGTTCGATAGAGCTGCAAAGAGAAGTTTTCACCCTTATTGATGCTGCATTTAATCAGCGAAGGAAAATGTTAAGAAGTGCGCTCTCGCCGCTTTTTAATCAATTAAAACACTTCAGTTCACCAGCTGGTACTGGTGAAAACCCAGAGTTAGAAGCGCTAATTTTGAAAGCTGGAATTGATCCAAGAACCCGTGCCGAGCAGCTAACAGTTAAGGATTTTCGTGAACTTGCAATTACCTTGAATTCTGCTGGATATAAGGTTGTTACTTGGCGATAATTTCGCAGTACTCTCTCTCCTGTGGCAGATCGTTCGGTTCAAGTCCGTGTTCCAGGGAAAGTGAATCTTCAGCTCTCGGTAGGACCAAAAGGCGAAGATGGCTATCACAATATTGCGACTATATTTCAAGCTGTAGCTCTCTACGATGATGTTCGAGTCAAGATAGCTGGATCTGATTCATCTAGTACTAATAGAGAGAAGAAATTTGAAAAGGTATCAGATAAATTTTATCTCAGTATAAGAAGTGAGCATCCTGGATTTATCCCTGTTGATAAAAATAATCTAGCGATTAAGGCTGCTCAATTGATGTTTAAAAAATTTAACCTCTCTGAAGAGTTAGAGATATCAATTGAAAAAAATATTCCAGTTGCTGGTGGTATGGCAGGTGGAAGTGCAGATGCAGCCGGTGTGATTATTGCAGTTGATTCACTTTTTCATCTTGGTCTCTCGAAATCAGAGATGGAAGAGTTAGGCAGCGAGTTGGGTAGTGATGTTCCCTTCTCCATATCAGGTGGTACCGCGATTGGAACCGGTAAAGGAGACCGGCTGACACCTGTTCTTGCCCGAGGAAACTATTTCTGGGTATTTGCATTATCAAGTAATGGTTTATCAACTCCTGCTGTTTATGGAGAATGCGATCGTCTCCGCGAAGGAATGCAGATTTCACAACCTCAGATAAATGAATCATTGATGCAGGCTTTAAGTAGTGGGGATGCAAAAGCGCTTGGTAAATCACTTCATAATGATCTGCAACTTGCTGCCTGTTCAATACGTCCAGCGCTTCGACTTATTCTTGATGTTGGGATGGATTACGGAGCGCTGGGGGCAATCGTCTCGGGTTCGGGACCAACTGTGGCCTTTCTTGCATCAGATGATGATCATGGCCTTGATCTAGTTGTGGCACTTACCTCAAGTGGAGTTGTGGGTAATGTGGTTCGAGCAGGCGGCCCTGTTGTCGGGGCATCGATAATTGACCGTTAAACTACAGCTTCCTCCATTGTGTAGTGGCTAGCACATGGGCCTTTGAAGCCCAGGGTCCTGGATCGATACCAGGTGGAGGAGCCATATCCTCGCCAGATCTTCTCTGACTTTTCGATCAAATTGCTCTTCAGCGCGCGAGTTTTAGCTCAATCTTTTGGAGAGAATCTTTTTCTAGGGCCACCTTGAGCGAATAGACTGCGGATGTGGAGATAGCAATCATTCTGGCTGCCGGAGAAGGAACCAGAATGAAATCTGCAAAGGCAAAAGTTCTCCATGAGATTGCAGGACGCTCACTTATTGGGCATGTACTAGGCGCTGTAAAAGAGATAGAACCTTTAACAACTGCAATAGTGGTTGGGTCTGGAATTGAAGAAGTTTCCAGCCATATTCAAGCAACGCTTCCGAGCGCAGAGCTAATACATCAAAAAGAGCGTAATGGAACTGGCCATGCAACTCGAATGGCTCTATCTCAAATAGCTGGCGGAAATGGTGGCAGCGTCATTGTTCTGGCTGGTGACACACCTCTTCTCACTGGTTTAACGTTAAAAAATTTAGTCAAAGTACATAAAGAGAGCAAAGCCAGAGTTACCATTCTGACAGCAGAGCTATCTGATCCATTTGGATATGGACGGATTGTAAGAGGTGTCAATGGCGAGGTAATGCGGATAGTAGAAGAGAAAGACTGTTCAGATTTTGAAAGATCTTTAACCGAGGTAAATTCAGGTGTTTATATTTTTGAAGTAGAAGATTTATCTACGGCTTTAAGAAAGATTTCAACTAATAATTCACAAGGTGAGGAATATCTTACCGATGTAATTCAAATCCTAAAAGATGAAAATAAGTTTGTTAATGCTTATATAACTGAGGATTATAGTGAAATATTTGGTGTCAATGATCGAATTCAATTAGCGGAGTGCGCTGCACTGATGCGCGATCGTATTAATTATCAATGGATGAAATCTGGAGTAAGCATCATTGATCCCATGACAACTTGGATTGATTTAGGGGTAGAAATAGCTCCAGATGTAACACTTCTTCCAGCTACTTCCTTATATGGGAAGACCATTATTGAAACGGGATCAGTAATTGGCCCACGGACCACTCTCATAGATTGTTCAGTAGGTCAGAGCGCCCAAATCATAGAATCACATTGCCAGAGCTCAGTAATTGGATATAGAGCAAAAGTGGGACCTTACTCTTATCTTCGAGCAGGAACTGAGTTGGCAACTGATGTAAAAGTTGGCGCCTATGTTGAGATTAAAAATTCAACGATAGGTTCGGCAAGTAAAGTTCCACACCTTTCCTATATTGGGGATGCTCAAATTGGTGAAGGGACAAATATTGGCGCCGCAACAGTTGTAGTTAATTATGATGGAGTAGAGAAGCATCGAACTGAGATTGGCGATCATGTTCGGATAGGAAGCGATACGATGTTGATCGCTCCGGTAAGTGTTGGAGATGGCGCATATACTGCAGCAGGTTCTGTTATTACTGAAGATGTACCAGCGGGAGCGATGGGGGTAGGACGTTCTCGACAGAGAAATATTTTAGATTGGGTCTTGCGAAAAAGATCAGGAACTAAGTCAGCAGAAGTAGCCAAAAAAAAGCAGAAGAGTTAAGGGGCAAGAGAAAATATGAATGAACTGCGGTTAAGTTCAGAGAAGCGGCTTCGTCTATTTACTGGTCGTGGATTTCCAGAGCTCGCTCTTGAGGTCGCAGAACAGCTCGACGTTCCTATTACCCCAACATCTGCTTATGATTTTGCTAATGGCGAAATATTTGTTCGTTTTGAGGAGAGTGTGCGTGGATGTGATGCTTTTGTTATTCAATCCCATACCGCTCCAGTAAATAAGCAAATCATGGAGCAATTGATTATGGTCGATGCGCTAAAACGTGCTTCTGCAAAAAGAATCACAGTTGTGGCACCATTTTATGGATATGCGCGACAAGATAAAAAACATCGTGGCCGAGAGCCCATCTCTGCAAGGCTGATGGCAGATCTATTTAAAACTGCTGGCGCTGATCGATTAATGACTGTTGATCTCCATACCGCACAGATTCAAGGATTTTTTGATGGCCCAGTTGACCATCTTTTTGCACTTCCACTATTAGCTGATTATGTGGGTAAGAGAGTGAATCGGAGTAAATTAGCAATTGTCTCTCCAGATTCAGGAAGAGTTCGAGTAGCAGAGCGATGGAGTGATCTGCTCGGTGGCGCTTCAATTGCTTTTATACATAAAACCAGAGATCCAAGAATTCCCAATGAAGCTATCACTGGAAAAGTAGTTGGAGATGTTAAAGGTAAGACTTGCGTTGTTATTGATGACATGATTGATACGGCAGGAACGATTTCAAAAGCTGTTGATGCCCTTATAGATGAAGGTGCATCAGAGGTCATAATTGCTGCAACCCATGCGGTTTTCTCAGGACCAGCCGCTGATCGGTTAAGAAATTCAAAGGTGAGCGAAGTTGTTGTCACAAATACGCTCCCGATAGCAGAGGCAAATAGATTTGATAAATTAACAGTGCTCTCGATCGCACCGTTAATCGCAAGAGCGGTAAAAGAAGTATTTGAAGATGGCTCGGTAACTAGCCTCTTTGATGGCCATTCCTAGCCTTGCTGATAGAAAATACTGAGGTGATTTGCTCTTTTTTCTATCTAACCGCTAATCTTTGCGCTCGCTCCAAACCTAAATTCTCTTGGAGTTAAGGCGAGGGACTAGAAGTCCGTAATCGACGATGAAAAGGAAAAACCATGGCAGAGATTTCAATTAAAGCTTTGCGCCGGCTTGAATTTGGCAAAGGTGCATCTAGAAGAATAAGACGAGATGGACAAGTTCCTGCTGTTATTTACGGTCACGGATCGCAACCAGTTCATATTTCGTTGCCTGCGAAAGAAGTTTTAGCGGCTATCAAAACATCAAACGTTCTTCTCGATATTGATATCGAAGGATCTGTTGAGCTAACTTTACCTAAATCCATTGTTCGCAATCCTTTAAAGGGCCATTTGGAACATATTGACTTACTTCTTGTGCGAAGAGATGAGCGGGTTACCGTATCTGTTCCAGTTCATGCTGAGGGAACTTTTGACCGAGATGGAATTTTGGAGCATGTTCAAAATACAATTGAAGTTGAATGTCTTGCAATTTCCATTCCACAATTCTTGGAATTAGATCTAACTGGTCTTATGGCTGGCGAGTCCAAAACTGCAGCGGATGTAAAACTTCCGCAAGGCACCACGCTAGTAAGTGATCCAACTTCAATCGTTGTTCACCTCTCTGTACGTGCCACCATTGAAGAGCCAGTGGCTGTTGCTCCTGCTGAAGGTGAAGCTGCGCCAACAACTGGCGAAGCTGCTCCTGCAGAAGGCGACTCCGAGAAGAAGTAGTTTCGATATGTCAACCGCGCCCCAACGCTGGATCGTGGTTGGCCTTGGAAATCCTGGGCAGGAATATCTAAAGACTCGCCATAATATTGGAGCGATGGCTGTAGATGCTCTTGCAAAGAAATTTAATAGCTCTTTCTCTCTCCATAAGAGAGTAAATAGCGTTGCTGAATTTCGAATTCAAAACCAAGATCTTCAAGCTCAACTTCTTCTGGCTAAACCGCTCTCGTACATGAATAATCTAGGTGGACCAGTTAAATCACTTCGTGATTTCTATTCTGTAGAGAACTCGAGGATCATTGCGCTTCATGATGAACTTGATATTGATTTTGCCACTATGCGAATTAAATTCGGAGGTGGTGAAAACGGTCATAATGGACTGAAGAGCATGACCGGCTCGCTTGGTTCACCTGATTATTTTCGAATTAGATTAGGAATTGGCAGACCGCAAGGAAGTGGCGATCCTGCTGATTTTGTTTTAAAAACCTTTAATAGCGAAGAGAGGAAAGAGTTAGATTTCTTCCTTCCAAAGGTCTGTGATGCAATTGAACTCTTAATATTGGAAGGGTTAGAAAAAGCTCAATCAGCATTTAATTCTTAGAAGTTTAAAAAATAAAAAATATGAGATGGGGCGCAGTTAATGAGTTATCAGCTCGTAAGAGCCCTTGGTGAAAGTTCTCCATTAAATGATCAAAAGCAGATAGATATCCAGGTCTCATCAGCTATTTTGCCTATTGCTCTTGCTTATCGAGCGGAATCTAAATTTCTCATTGTGGTCACTTCATCGACTCGAGCAGAGGCAGAATTAGCTCAAGAGTTGCGATCACTTTTGGGAAGTGAAGCTGTTGCCCAGTTTCCTGCATGGGAAACACTGCCGCATGAAAAATTGAGTCCACAATCTGACACAGTCGCACGAAGAATTGAAACTCTCCATAGAATCAAGAATTTAGTGAAAGATGAAAATAAAGAAAAATTAAAAGTTGTAGTAACTCAAATTCGATCATTATTGCAACCAGTTATCAGCCAAGGAGAAGGTTCGCTCCTAGAATTGAAAATGGGTATGCAGATTCAACAAAGAACCCTCTCTGAAAAATTGGTCGCCATGGCTTATCGAAGAGTTGATTTAGTGGAAAAACGGGGTGATTTTGCGGTCCGTGGTGGATTGGTAGATCTCTTTCCCTCTGGATCTCATCATCCTATTAGAGTCGATTTTTTCGATGAAGAAATCGAAGAGATGAAGTATTTCGCTATATCTGATCAACGCTCCTATGGAGAAAATCTAGATAGCATCGTTATTCTTCCTTGTAGAGAGCTTCTCATCACAGATGAAGTGAGGAAACGAGCTGCTCGAATTGGTGATGAATTTGAAGAGATCAGAGATTTAACGAGCAAGATTCAGGAAGGAATTTATCTTCCGGGAATGGAATCTCTCTCTGGTGCCTTAGCTGAAAACTTAACACCATTTCATACTCTTATTCCAAAATCTAGTGAAATTATCCTGATAGATAGTAATCGGATAAGAAATCGTGCAATCGAATTAGAGCGTACCGACAAAGAATTTTTAGAGGCTGCTTGGTCAACTGCTGCCAATGGTGGGCAGACCCCAATTAATCTTCAAAATAACCTTGAGAGTGGGAGCTTTTATCATATTGATGAAATTTTTGCGGAGATAGAGAGCTCTGGGTTTCGAATCAGAAATTTCAATAGCTATATTGCGGAGCGTTCAGAGATGGCTTGGCAGGCAGAAAACTCTCCAGCTTATAAAGGAAAAATAGAGGCTTTGCTTGAAGATTTAATGGTATGGAGCACCGAGAATTATCGAATTGTTATTGGAGCCTCAACCAATGGGCTTTTAAAAAGATATGACGAATTGATTTCAGAGAAGTTTCCCACAAAGTTTTTAGATTCCAACGGAGAGCTCCATCCAGGGCTAATCTATCTAACAACCTCACCGCTTCAAGGTGGCTTTATATCGATTGAAGAAAAGATTGTTTTTCTTAGTGATAAAGATATCTCAGGCAGTAAAGGTGGCGAGAATGCAATCTCAGATTCATCAAAACTTCCATCTCGTAGAAAAAAAGAGATTGATCCAATTACGCTCTCAAAAGGTGATTATGTTGTTCATGAACATCATGGAATTGGAAAATTTATCGAATTAACTTCAAGATCTGTCGCTGGAATTGAGCGCGAGTATCTTATTTTGGAGTATGCACCTTCCAAGCGTGGGCATCCTGGGGATCGTATTTATGTACCGACAGATTCTTTAGAGCTTGTATCAAGATATATTGGCGGTGATTCACCTACTCTCCATAAAATTGGTGGAAGTGATTGGATAAGGTCAAAAGCCAGGGCAAGAAAAGCGATCAAGGAGATCGCCAGTGAATTAATTAAGCTTTATGCTGCCCGAACTAGTGTTCCTGGCTATGCATTTTCACCTGATACCCAATGGCAGCGCGAGTTGGAAGATTCTTTCTCATTTGTAGAGACTCCTGATCAACTTTCAACTATTGATGAAGTGAAAAAAGATATGGAATCTTCCTATCCTATGGATCGTTTAGTCTGTGGAGATGTTGGCTATGGAAAAACTGAGATAGCGATAAGAGCGGCTTTTAAGGCGATACAAGATGGGAAACAGGTTGCAGTTCTTGTTCCAACTACACTCTTAGTCCAGCAGCATTTTGCGACATTTACTGGAAGGTATGCAGGATTTCCGGTGAAAGTGGGGGCGCTCTCGAGATTTAATTCGGCAAGTCAAACTCGTGAAATTCTTGAAGGATTAAAAAATGGCAGTCTCGATCTGGTAATTGGGACCCATCGCCTACTATCAAAGGATATTGAATTTAAAGATCTAGGGCTCTTAATCGTTGATGAGGAACAGAGATTTGGGGTAGAACATAAAGAAAATCTCAAACAATTACGGACTAGCGTTGATGTCTTAGCGATGAGCGCTACACCAATTCCAAGAACTTTGGAGATGGCTATTACTGGTATTCGCGAGATGTCTACAATAACTACACCACCAGAAGATCGACACCCAATTCTTACCTATATTGGCCCTTTTGATTATAAACAGGTAGCAGCGGCAATTCACCGCGAACTATTAAGAGATGGGCAAGTTTTTTACCTCCATAACCGAGTTGAAAGTATTGAAGATGCCGCCGCAAGGTTACGCAAATGGATTCCAGATGCAAAGATTGCAATTGCTCATGGCCAGATGAATGAATCTGTCCTTGAAGGGGTAATACTCGATTTTTGGAATAGAAAATTTGATGTTTTGGTTTCAACAACCATCATTGAAAATGGGATTGATGTTGCCAATGCAAATACTTTAATTGTGGAGCGTGCAGATCTTTTTGGACTTTCACAGCTGCATCAATTGCGCGGGCGGGTTGGAAGAGGTAGAGAGCGTGGTTATGCCTACTTTCTTTATGATGGAGAAAAGCCAATCAGTGAAGTTGCCAGTGATCGATTAACAACAATTGCAACAAATACTGATCTTGGAGCAGGGATGCAAGTTGCGCTAAAGGATCTGGAGATGCGCGGAGCTGGAAATTTACTTGGCGGCGAGCAATCAGGTCATATTGCAGATGTTGGTTTTGATCTTTATATGAGAATGGTCAGTGAGGCAGTAAGCGAATTAAAAGTTGGGATAGTTCCCAGCCAGAATCAGATAACCCCACATAAAGAATGTAAGGTAGAAATTCCAGTAACAGCTCATATCCCTGATGGCTATATTTCTAGTGAGAGATTACGTCTTGATATATATCGACGGATGGCTGGGGCTTATAAAAATGAAGAGATAGCAGAGATCTTCTCTGAGCTAGAGGATAGATTCGGTGGCATTCCAATCCAAGTCACTCGCCTGGGGCATGTGGCCAGAATTCGCAATCGCGCTCGTGAGATGGGTATAACTGAGCTTATCTGGCAGGCTCAATATTTAAAGGTCTCCTCAATTACTCTGCCTGAGTCAAAAGAGCTACGCATGAAACGACTTTATCCAGGCTCGCTCTTCAAGCGGGCGATGAACAATCTGCTTGTGACCCATAACCTAAACGCAAACTTCACCACAGTTTCAAAGTACCGAGAACTATCAGATAAAGTAGGGAGCGAGATCAACGATAGTGAAGTTGCAACTCTTCAATGGGTTGAAGCTGTGTTGGATAATCTCCAGTAATTGAGAGGAAAGAATGAAATTGAGTAAGAAAATGTTAAGGGTTGCCCTTATAGCTCCACTTCTTTCCCTAGTATTAATTCTGTCAGGTTGTTCCAAGATGAGCGCAGCTGCAATAATCGGTGATCAGGAAATCTCATTAACAACCATCCAAAATAGCGTGGATAGCATTATTGCCGAACGAGCCCTTGTTGATACCGCCGGACTGGATCTACCTGAAGATCAATTACTTGTTGTATCTCAAGCTCAATTTCATATAACTGTTGAACTATTGAAAAAAATTGGTGATCAATTTGGAATAAACATTAGCAAGACTGATGTGAGTAACGAGCGAGAATTTATCATTGAACAGCTAGGTGGCGCAGAAGCTCTGCCACGTGCTCTTGTAGGAGCTGTGATTGCAATCGAAGATCTTGACCTCTACATTCTAGCTTCATCGATTTACGAGCAAATTGGTCAGATTCTTCTCTCGCAAGGAGTTGCCGAAGCGGATCTTCCTCAAGCTCAACAGATTCTTTTAGTAGATAAAGCTGCTGAGTTGAAAGTTACTCTCAATCCTCGCTATGGAATATGGGATGCAAAGACTGCTTCAATCCAGCCAACAAGTGGCAATGATGCGGTCGAGCCCAGTAACTAATAAATGAATAAAGATCCATTAACTCAACTGAGAGAAGTAATGGATCAATTGCGATCTCCTGGGGGTTGTCCTTGGGATAGTGAACAAACTCATCAGAGCCTACTCAAGTATCTTCTCGAAGAATCATATGAATTTATTGACTCTGTTGAAAAAAATGATCGAGATGGAATGTTGGAAGAGCTTGGAGATCTACTGCTTCAGGTATTTTTTCATGCAAGAATTGCAGAGGAAAGATCAGATAATCCATTTAGTATCGATGAAGTTGCAGGCAAGCTCATAGAGAAATTAATTTCACGCCATCCCCATGTATTCAGTGATGTAAAAGTTAATTCAAGTGAAGAAGCGATAAATAATTGGGAAAAATTGAAAAATTCTGAAAAATCTCGAAACGATATTTTCGATGGCGTCCCATTCGGACAACCTGCGCTCTCTCTGGCAACAAAGTTATTGGCGAGAGCGAGAGATAACAATAAGGAGCTACCGGCAGTTGATAGAGAAGAATTGTTGACTAAAGAGAACCTAGGCGATCAAATTATGGCCCTTCTACGATTTGCTATTGAAAATAACCTTGATCCAGAGGCGCAATTGAGAGCTAGCGCATTGAGATTTGCAGAGGGAAGCGATAGAAGTATTTAGCTTTATCTATCTCTAAGATCTCCTAAGGTAGAATTTAGCTCCAAGATTGATTCCAGTAGCTAAGAAGAAATATTTAGGAGAGTTAAGTGGCCCTTATCGATGCACTTATAGCCCGCGAAATACTTGATTCACGTGGCAACCCAACTATTGAAGTTGAGATCGTTCTCGAAGATGGAACAAATGCGCGCGCTGCTGTTCCAAGTGGAGCATCAACAGGAGCTTTTGAAGCCGCTGAGCTCCGCGATGGGCAAGATCGATATCTGGGTAAGGGTGTTTTAAAAGCTGTGGAATTTGTGATGGAGGAGTTGGCGCCAGCAATTGAGGGATTGGATGCGCAGGACCAACGAGAGATAGATACTTTGATGATTGAGATTGATGGTACTGAGAATAAATCAAGGTTAGGCGCTAACTCAATTCTTGGCGTATCACTGGCCGTAGCGCGAGCAGCTGCTGAAAGTGCTGACCTCTCGTTTTTTAAATATATTGGTGGCCCTAACGCAGCAACACTTCCAGTTCCTATGATGAATATTCTTAACGGTGGTGCACATGCTGATACAAACGTTGATATTCAAGAATTTATGATCGCCCCAATCGGTGCACCCAACTTTTCTGAAGCCTTACGTGCAGGAGCTGAGATCTATCACCATTTGAAAATGGTATTGAAGTCTCGTTCACTGGCTACATCTATTGGAGATGAAGGTGGGTTTGCTCCTAATTTAGCGAGTAATAGAGCAGCACTTGATTTGATTTTGGAAGCGATAGAGAAAGCTGGATATATTCCAGGAAAAGATATTGCGCTCGCACTTGATGTCGCCGCCACTGAATTCCATAAAGGAAATAAATATAGCTTTGAAGGAAAGGAACGATCCTTTGGCGAAATGATCAGCTATTACAACGATCTGATCGTAAATTATCCACTTGTTTCCATTGAGGATCCACTATCTGAAGATGATTGGGAGGGCTGGAAAACAATAACAAGTGAACTTGGTGAAAAGGTGCAACTTGTTGGAGATGATCTTTTTGTTACCAATCCAAAGAGATTAGCGCGTGGGATTGATGAAAATACTGCAAATGCACTCCTGGTAAAAGTTAATCAGATTGGAACGTTAACTGAAACCCTAGATGCTGTTTCATTAGCCCACAGAGCTGGTTACCGAACCATGATGAGCCATAGAAGTGGGGAGACAGAAGATACGACGATTGCTGATCTCGCTGTCGGTTTAGAGTGTGGTCAAATTAAAACAGGTGCCCCCGCACGTAGTGAGCGAGTGGCAAAATATAATCAATTGTTGAGAATCGAATTTGAACTCGGTGAAAGCGCTAGATACCCAGGAAAAGAAGCTTTCCCAAGATTTAAGAGCAGTTAGACTCTTAGCCACACGCTATCAAGAGCTACTTCTAAGTAGTTATGGAGAGGATGGGTAATGAAATCTAGTCGCTCATTAATTCTCTTCTCAGTTTTATTTATAACCGCAATTATGGTTGCCCCACCGCTGCAGAATTATTTTGTTCAACGAGCACAGATCAGCGCACTTGAAGGTGAAGTAAGCCAAGCTCAGCGAGATTTAGAAGAAGCAAAGGCTCAATTGCAACGGTGGCAAGATCCTGAATATATAAAATCCCAAGCAAGAGATCGTTTGCGTTTTGTTATGCCAGGTGAGAAGCAATATATCGTTCTTGGGATTATGGCCAATGAAAATAATGTGAATCTCACTGCTGGTGAGGTTGCCCGAGATTTTCCAATAGGAATTCCTTGGTATTCACGTCTGCTCTCCTCGATTACCTCGGTCGAGAGAAGTAGTTAGATCTCTTTTCAAGAGATTTTGAAGTAAATAATGAGCAAACCAAATCAGAGTGATCTTGAGGCCATTGAAATTCAATTGGGGAGAGCTCCTCGCGATGTACATGCGATCGCCCACTACTGTCCTTGTGGAAGACCCGATGTTGTAGAGACCCCACCTCGCCTTGCTGATGGAACGCCGTTTCCTACTTATTACTATGCAACCTGTCCAAAGCTTACGAGTGCAATTTCAACTTTGGAGGGAAGTGGCTTAATGGTTCAGATGACGCAGCGCCTTAAGGAGGATCCTGAATTAGCGGGTGAATATCGAGCTGCACATGATGATTACATTGCAACACGAGATGTATTAGCTAAGCAGCTCTCACTTGATGTTCCAGAGATTGCAGATATCTCTGCTGGCGGAATGCCCGAACGAGTCAAATGTTTACATGCACTTATAGCCCACTCACTTGCAGTTGGTCCTGGAGTTAATCCACTTGGAGATGAAGCGCTCTCAGCTCTTACTCCTTGGTGGGAGAGCGGGTCGTGCTGTGGTTAGAGTTGCCGCTATCGATTGTGGAACCAATTCCATTCGACTCTTAATAGCAGAAGTTGGAAGCGGAGATTATTTCAGAGAAATTTTTCGTGATATGAAAATTGTCCGATTAGGTGAAGGTGTTGATACCAAAGGTGAGTTTTCTCCAGCAGCAGTGGAGCGAACTCTTGAAGCGCTAGCGGAATTTACTCTTGAGATAAGAAGACGTGGTGTTGAAAAAATTCGTTTCTGTGCAACAAGCGCTACAAGAGATGCAAAGAATAGAGAGATATTTATTGATGGGGTCCGAAATATTTTAGGAATTGATCCAGAGGTGATTACCGGTGAAGAAGAAGCCGAACTATCTTTTATTGGTGCCACCCGAACTCTTGATTCAAATTTAGCGCCATTTTTAGTGGTTGATATTGGCGGTGGATCAACAGAATTTGTCTATGGATATCAAGGGGTGGAGGCTTCTATCAGCGTCAATATTGGATGCGTCAGGATGGCAGAGCGCCATCAAATTAGTAGTCCCGCTGATAAAGGAGCGCTTGAATCGGCAGTGAAAGATATCGATAGCGCGATTGCCAGAGCTGCCTTGCAAGTGCCGATCCTCAGCGCAAAAACCCTTATTGCAGTAGCTGGAACCGCTACTACGGTGGCAGCGGCTGCTTTGGAGTTGGAGAGCTATGATCGCGATCTCATTCATCTTTCTCGCATTCCTGCTCAGAAGGTTCACAGCGTTGCACTCTCATTTCAAAATTCAACAAGAGAGCAGATTGCAACACTTGGTTATATGCATCAAGGAAGAGTTGATGTCATAACAGCAGGATCATTAATTCTCTCGCAGATTATGAGAGCTACCGGTCAGAGTGAATTTATTGCCTCAGAATCCGATATTTTAGATGGAATGGCCTGGGCTCTTGCCAAGTAGTTCGGCGAGTAGTTCGGCGAGTAGTTCGGCAAAAACTCTTCCACTTCTCAATAAGGAGATCATTGCTTGCATCACTTGCCCACGCCTAGTTCAATGGCGCGAAGAAATCTCGGTCACAAAGCGAAAAGCTTATAAGAATGAAGAGTACTGGGCTCGTCCTCTCCCATCATTTGGTAGCGATAACCCCAAAGTGTTAATCGTAGGGCTTGCACCAGGTGCACATGGTGCAAATCGAACTGGAAGAATCTTTACTGGGGATAGCTCAGGGGATTGGCTCTATCGATCACTTCATCGGGCAGGCCTTGCAATGATTTCAACTAGTACTTCTCTTCAAGATGGACAAGAGCTTATAGATACACGCATTACTTGCGCAGTCAAATGTGCTCCCCCTGCAAACAAACCTAATATTGAAGAACGTAATGCATGTGCACCTTATCTCACTCGTGAAATTGAGATTGCAAGTAAAACAGTCTTCGTTTACGTAGCACTTGGTTCATTTGCCTGGAATTCACTAATTAAGTCACTCCGCGAACTCGGATATACATTTTTAACAACTAAGTTTTCACATGGCGCAAAATTCACCTTCATAAGTCATAATCGTAAAGTCACTGTTATTGGCTCGTATCATCCAAGTCAACAGAATACTTTTACCGGAAAACTTACAAGACCAATGCTTGATAGAATCTTTAAGCAAGCTGCAAAAACTGCTGGAGTGACTAGATAAATTGATGATATTTATCAGTGATAATTCCATTTATCTCTAAATGCCGAATTAAATCGAATTCTTCCTGTGAATTTATTGTCCAGACATTAATTTCAATCTTATTCTTGGAGCAAAATGAAATGAAGGATTGATTGAGAATCTTGAAGCCATTGAAACGTGGTGGAACCATGGCAACCCTTTCGGCTCTATGCTCTGGAAGTAAATGCCCCAACCCTGTTGCAATAAGAAGAACTTCCTTAGGAGTGAGCGCAGTTTTTAGTTGAGGATAAGCATTTCTTACCTGAACTACTCGTTTAGCTGAAAAAGAACCCACCACATAGTGTTCTAGATCTTTGCCTCCTGCCCAATCTAGAAACGGCTTTACCGCTTCCTTAGATTTGATATCAAGTGAGATGCGATCAGGCTTAAACTGATTATGAAGTTCATCCAGAGTTGTCCAATTAAACTGACCTTGGATCTTGTATTTGCGAAGTTCATTCCATGTCAAGTCTCGTATCTTTCTCTGTACTCCAGTAAGTCTTGAGATATCGCTATCGTGTGCGAGAACTAGAACCCCATCACTGGTGCAATGTAGATCGGTTTCAAAGAATCTGATCCCATCTAGCCAGGCTTTGGAAAATCCTTCAATAGTATTTTCAGGACCTGGATTACCTCGGTGAGTCCAGATCTGCATTTAGGCAACCAGAACAGGCCACTGGTTTTTTCTTGCAATCACTTTTAGTGCTTTATTTGGATTTACTATGAAAGGATTTCCAACACTCACCAGCAGTGGTAGATCATTAACTGAGTCACTATAAGCAAATGATTTACTCAAGTCATATGAATTTGCATTTGCCAATGACTGAATTGCACGGGCTTTATTGATGCCATGCATGGCACCATCTGGAAGGTTGCCAGAGTAGTGGCCATTGACAACCTCTCCAGTTGTTGCGATAGCTCCAGTCATGCCAAGTTTTTTTGCTACAACAGATGCGATTTCTATAGGCGAAGCAGAGATAATCCAGGTGTGATGGCCGATGCTTTGATGTTCTTCGATTCGCTCTTTCATCTGAGGAAAAAGCTTCTTTGGTAAAAATTCATGAACAATTTCCTCACAGCGATTACTAATTAAGCTGAAAGAGCGGCCGCGGGCAAAGTCAAGGATTCTCTTTGTTGCATAAGCCATATTCGATGTGTTCTCTTCGCGGGATTTACGAAACCGATAATTATCCCAAGCAAATCTAAAGATGTCGCGAAATTTAATCTCCCCTGATTTCGACAGTCCCCGGATGAAGTAATAGATAGAGGAGCCATCGATAAGAGTGTTATCTAGATCAAAAAATGCAGCAGATTGACCTTTACTCTCCATATTGAGAAGGGTGACAGGTAAAAGTTTCTTCAATCAAAGAAAGAGCTGAACAGAAAGTAAACAAATATTGACTTTTTGCTCTAGAAATTACTTCTAGAATTCAAATGGATTTTCCCCAGAAATCAGGGATAAGAGCGAGATACCCCGTATAAATTGACTATGCGAGTTCTGATCTCTGCGGAATCCTTCCTTCCACGGTCCAATGGAGTGACGAATTCAGTTCTCCAACTAGCTCGTTTTCTCATACGAAACGGTCACGACGTTTTGGTTATAGCATCAGGTGACGGACCAGTCCAAGTTAAAGAAATAAGAGTTCTAAGGGTTCCTGCGCTCGCTTTGAAAACTATCGCCCAGATCGATATCCCTCGGGTTAAAGTAAAAACTCTAATTCCCATCCTTAAGGAATTCAAGCCAGATGTAATCTATTTAGCATCACCATTTCTGCTGGGAGAGCAGGTACGCAAAGCAGGTTTGCGTTCTCAGATTCCCGTTATTGCAAATTATCAGACTGATGTATCTGGCTTTATTGATTTTTACCGGTTAAATACAGCAAAATCGTTGGTGGAGCGAAGACTAAAAACAATTCACAAAGGTTCGACTATAACTCTGGCACCATCTACACATTCAATTAGGTTTTTGATTTCTCTAGGCATTGAAAACATTAGGTATTGGGGGCGAGGCGTAGACTTAACGCAATTTAATCCTCGGTGGCGTTCACAAAAATTGCGAAAATCATGGGGCGCGGGTTCAGAGACGATTGTAATTGGCTTCGTTGGAAGACTCGCACCTGAAAAACAGGTACATAAGCTTGCCTCAATTGGTGATGTTGGAATTTTGACAGGAAAGAAGATTATCCAAATCATCGTAGGTGAAGGCCCAACACGAGAGACACTCGAGAGATCTCTGCCACGTGCAATATTTACAGGCCACCTCAGTGGAGTTGAACTGAGCAAAGCAATTGCCTCAATGGATCTTTTAGTGACAACAGGTGAGAATGAAACTTTCTGCCAAGTTATTCAAGAGGCAATGGCATCAGGAATTCCTGTCATTGCACCTGATGCGGGTGGACCAAAAGATTTAATTATAAATGGGGTAGATGGTTATCTATATCGACCAGGTGAAAATCTAGATATTCGTAAAAAGGTATTACAGGCTATTTTCGATGAAGCACAGCTAAAATCAATGTCAAAAGCTGCTTTTGAAAAAGTTCAGAGCAAGACATGGGATGTAATCTGCGCTCACTTGCTTGGGATCTTCTTTGAAGTTATAGAGAGTGCAAAAGGCGATAGCGTTCAAGCATCATGATCCGGATTGCACATATTGCCAACATGTATGGCCCCAAGAGTGGTGGGTTACGGACGGTTATGAATGAACTTGGCCGTGAATATGCAAGAAAAGGCCATCCGGTTCTCCTAGTCGTCCCGGGCCCGACTGATTCCCTGAATATTGAAGGTTTGATCACTAGAGTCACTGTTGCCGCCCCAAGAGTTCCCTTTTCAGGTGGGTATAGAGTCATTTTAAAGACCCATAAGGTCGTAGGGCATCTTGTAGATTTTCGACCAGATGTCATTGAAGTCTCAGATCGAACAACTTTACTTAAGGTTGCCCGATGGGCTAGCCAGGAGAGAATCCCCTCCACTTTCTTCGCCCATGAACGGGTTGATGGAATTGTGCGTAGCTTTGCACGCTTCTTACCCTTTCAAAAAGCACTTGTCCAATATTGGAATAAGCTGACAAGAGATTCAGTAGGTCGAATTGTTGCAACAACAAACTTTGCCGCAGAAGAATTTCACCAGATCGGCCTCGCGATTGATGACAAACCAAAGTCAAAGCTCGTCTTAGTTCCACTTGGCGTTGATCTTGAAAAGTTTGATTCAGATATCTGCCAAGAGAAAATAACTTCGCCGACGTGGCCTGATCAATATGTACTTGCCTGTACCCGCTTATCAAAAGAGAAAGACCCATATTTTCTCCTTGAGATAGCGCGCGAGTTAAGGAATAGAAGAATTCAGACTCCTATTGTGATTGCGGGTAGTGGGCCACTGGAGTTAAAAATACGTCGCATAGTTGAGAGAGAAGAGCTCAACGTCCATCTCCTCGGATTCATATCGGAGCAGAATGCGCTTTCTGCATTAATGTCAGGAGCTACTTCCTTTTTGGCGGTAGGTCCAATCGAAACTTTTGGCTTGGCTGCCCTTGAAACTCTGGCATCTGGCACTCCCGTCATCTGTCGTTTTGAGGCCGCAATCTCAGAGATTATCAATGCAGATTCAGGACGGGCTCTTCCACGCTCGCAGAGCGCATGGGTTGATGCAATCTGTGAATTTGAACGTTTAGATCGCGCAGAGACTCGGTTGAAGACACGAGCACACGCGGAGAAATTTACATGGAAAGAGACTGCTGATCACTTACTCCAATTCTATCGGTGGGATGTTGCAACATGAAGAGATCGCTAAAAGGATCACTACCTCTGCAAAAAACTCAATCAGAACTTGCCTTGGCTCTCCGCCATATTGAAAACCCCTCAATAATTGCAATGGGGGATAGCTCTGTCTTTGGAGTTGGTGATCACGGTGATGACATTCCTTCAGTTGGATATGGATGGACAGGGCGTATTGCTCATGATTTAAAAGCGAAACGATTTATTAATGTTGCAAAGAATGGTGCACGCGCACGTGATCTGCCAAAAAATCAATTACCTGCAGCGCTTGCATACAAACCACATATAACTTTGATTTGTATTGGAACAAACGATGCTCTTCGTAGAGATTTTTCTCCGACAGAAATTCGCGACTGTCTTGTAAAAACCTGTCGCCCCTTGGCAGATCTAGGCTCACTCGTTCTCTTTTTAGGGCTTCCAGATCCCACTAGAACAGCACCAGGTCCATTAGTGCTCCGTCAAATATTGAGTGATCGTGTGATTATCATCAATGAAATTCTCGAAGAGATCGCAAAAGATGGTCTTGCGATTTGCGTTCCGACGTGGAATTCAAAAATTGCACATCAACGACATATGTGGCATGTAGATCGAATGCACCCATCTGCTCTTGGCCATCAACTTATTGCCGACACGGTTAGGCATCATCTATCACTGCCGCGACGTTCTGCGAAAAAGCTTCCAACGGAAGTTAATACCTCAAGAAAGTTTGAGATGAAATGGTTGATCACAAACGGTACAAAATGGTTTGCAAAGCGAAGTTTTGATCTTCTGCCCGCACTTGTCTGGTTGATGACCGTTGAGAGCATTCGCAAGGGACGAGCGGCCAAGAGAGGGCTACTTGATTGAAGCGCTTCTGGCAGGCTGTAGACTCCTCTCTCTGGGCCCCTGTAGCCCAATGGCAGAGGCAGAGGACTTAAAATCCTCCAAGTGTGGGTTCGACCCCCACCGGGGGCACCTTTGATTCACAACTTAATATGAGAAAGTTTCAAGGAAGATATCAGCGGGCAGAAGTTAACTTTTATAGCTAAGTTATCGTTAAGGCAAGTTCAGGAAGAGTTAAGGAGAGATTAATGCGTAGCTCAAATCCAGTCTTTAAAAGAGGTTATGCCGCAATGGATACCAGGGGCATCGATTCAGTATCGGAAGTTACTGCGCTAGAGGAGCAGTTTGCTGCTCCCTCTGCTTCACCACGACAAACTGGACGAGTAACTATGGATGACATCGTTACCAAATCTGGATTCCTTTTCGCGATCGCAGTTGCTGTTGGCGCGCTGGCTTGGTCGCTCGATCTAGGCGTAGGTGCGCTCTTTATAGGATTTGGTGGCGGATTTATCCTTGCCATGGTTAATGCCTTTAGCAAGACGATTCGACCTGCCCTTGTTATGGCTTATGCAGCGATGCAAGGTCTAGCGCTAGGTGTTATTAGCCATCTCTATGAAACTATCTACCCGGGCATTGTTAGTCAGGCGGTAATGGGAACGTTGGCAGCATTTGTTGGCGCACTTTATGCATATCGCAGTGGAAAGATCCGGGTAACAGGAAAATTCACTCGAATCTTAATGACAGCTCTTGTTGGATATTTAGTTCTTGGTATTGTCAATATTGTTGCGGTCTTTGTCTTTAACGCCACAAGTATTTATTCGCAAGGAATTTTAGGTTTAGGTATCTCGGCGCTCGGTGTTGCCCTAGCTTCATTTTTCTTAATTCTTGATTTCGATCAAGCTTCAAAGATGGTGGCAGCCGGCGCTCCAGAACAAGAATCTTGGCGAGCAGCCTTCGGCCTTATGGTGACAATTGTCTGGCTCTACCTTGAAATTCTCCGACTTATCTCTATTTTGCGGAGAGATTAATCTTCTCTATTATTTAATCGAATTTCCTTCGCGCCTATCGGCTCTTCTTGAGAGCTGGTAGGCGCTCCTTTTGGAAGTGCAAGAACAAGATAAAAGGTAAAGGAAAATAATATAAGCGTCGTTAAGAAAGAAATTCGATACGAGGCAAGATCTGCGATAACGCCAAGAAGTATTGGCCCCACCATCATGCCGGCATCTCCAGCCATCTGAAAAAAGGCAATGACTCTACCCCCGCGACCTTTAACGACATCTCCCACCAGTGCTGCTGGGGCGCTTCCGAAAAATGCACCACCAAAACCCATAATGATCATCGATCCAATATATAAAGCTGGATGAAAAGCCAGAGTAAGTAGCGCAAGACCTAAGAAAACTAAGGTGGTGCCAATTAATAACGCATGGCGACGCCCTTTTGTATCGGCAAGTTTTCCAGCTTTCAATAAAATTGCGCCATTTGCTAGAGCAGCTAAAGTAAAACCAAGACCAACAATTGTTGTACTTGCCTTTAATTCATCTGTAACAAAAAGTGGCACTAATGATGATCGCAGTCCAAACAAGACCCAGCTTCCCAAGAAAGTGAGAGCTAGAGCAATTCGGTAAGAGGGGATTGCCATGGCATCTCGTATCCTCATTGCGCTGCCATTAATTGAGGGGGTTGCGCTCTTTTCTCCCAATTTTGTTGTTGTTAACCTTATGAGAGCTGTTGCAGCTGCTGCAATCAAAGTTATTGCATAAATGAAAAAAGGTGCACGGAGTGAAATATTTAAAAGAATCCCACCAAAGGCAGGTCCAGATATTGCACCCAAGAGAAAACCACCATTAAATAGGGATTGCGCCCTTCCCCGCTGGTCGTCATCTACTGATCTGAGAAGAAGGGAGCCGGCCGCAACTGAAAACATCGATGAACCAAGGCCACCTGCAGTTCTAAATATCAACAATTCGCTATAGCTATTAGCTAGCGCTGTAAGAAGGGTAAAGAAAGCCACCATAAGAAGGCCACTTCCTAAAACGAGACGCTCACCATATTTTTCAACAAGCTTTCCGGCAAGAAGTCCAGAAACCAAACGAGCTACAGCAAAAGCGCTGATAACTAGACCAATGGCGGTAGCGCTCACTCCAAAAGATGCAGCAAAAATTGGAATGGCGGGAATGACAACGCCAAAACCAACTGCAACAAAGAAGGAGACCATCGTTAACGCTGCAACAGCAGGGGGAAAATCTCTAAAAGGGGATTGAATCTTCATCATTCGCTATCCAGCTGCCTCACCAGTATTTTGATTGACCGTTTCTCGTAAAGGTCGCTCTCGCAATCGGAGCGTGAGAAAAAAACCGATAGAAATTATCGGTAAGACCAACCAGAAAACAAAAGAGAAAGCGGAGTCAAAGCTGGCGTAGATAATCTCTTGAATTTCAAAAGGCAGAACCGCAATCAGCGCGGTATTTTCAGTAACACCCGAAATTGCTTCATCAACTAAATTAGTTGGTAGATCAACTTTAACTTTCTCTATGAATTGATTTGTAAGAACTGTTCCAAAGATAGCTGTTCCAAATGATGCCCCCAAGCTTCGAAAGAAGGTGTTAGAACTTGTTGCTACCCCCATATCGCTCTGGTCCACATCATTTTGTAGCGCTATAACGATCGTCTGCATCGACAGACCGATACCCATACCCATCAACGCTGCATAGATGGCTAACTGCCAATATGGCATATCACGATTGATTGTTGTAAAGAGCGCGATAGCAATCACCATAATCGCCATTCCAGTAACCGGAAATCGCTTATATTTTCCAGTTCTTGAAATCAAACGGCCGCTAGTTATCGCCATTGCCACTATTCCCAACATCATAGGGATGAGCTTCAAACCCGCCTCTGAAGGTGAATATTGAAGATTTACCTGCATATAAAGCGGAAGAAGCACAATCGCACCAAACATCCCAGCGCCAACGATAAATGCGATCAGCGAGGTAAGCGTGAATGTGTGATTTTTAAATAAGCGCATCGGAAGAAGTGGCTCTTTAGCGCGAAATTCCCACCAGATAAATATCGACGAAAAAATGAAAGCAATAGCAAAATAAGAAAGGGTAAATGGATGGAGCCATCCATCTTCTGGGCCTGTTACCGAAACTGCCAATAGCAGCGAAGTCACTCCGGTTACCAATGAAATAGCGCCAAGATAATCAATAGAGTGATTAACTTTACGACTTTTAATATGTAGAACTGATGAGATTACAAACAGTGAGAGAATTCCAAAAGGTAGATTGATATAAAAAATCCATCGCCAACCGGTAATTCCTAAGATCTCTCCTTGTCCTGCAAAGAAACCACCAAGAAGTGGTCCAGCAACTGATGAAACTCCCCAGACCGCACCAAATAGCCCTTGGTATTTACCTCGCTCTCTTGGAGCGACGATATCTCCAATGATAATAAATGAGAGCGCAAAGAGTCCTCCAGCGCCAATTCCTTGAATTGCTCTAAAAATAATTAATTGATTCATATCCGTTGCAGCGCCAGAGAGGAGTGAGCCAACTAAAAATGTGACAATGGCAAAGATATAGACAGGTCGCCGACCGTAGATATCTGAGAATTTTCCATAAAGTGGTGTTACGGCAGTTGATGTTAAGAGATATGCAGTTACCACCCAGGTGTAATGGCTCAACCCATTGAATTCTTCCACGATCGATTTAAGCGCCGTTGAAACAATGGTTTGATCAAGAGCAGCTAGAAGAATGCCGGTCATTAACCCGGCCATCACCGTCATTATTTCTTTATGAGTAAATTCTTTCTGGCTAGAGGTGCCATTATTCATTTTTTCTTAGAAGCCTTTCAGATAGGATGACATCTTACTCTTGATCACCCCAAGGGAATTAGCCATCAAGAGATTGCCGTTCTGTGAGCTCCAAAATGTGAGCTACGAGATAGAGATACGAGAGAAGTTTGATGAAAAGCGTGATCGCAAAAGAGCTTGTAAAGAACTATCGAGTTAAATCAGTCGGTAAAAAATCAAAAGATGCTGATTCAAAAAAAATAGTACGCGCTCTCGATAGCCTCAGCCTAGAAGTTGAAGAGGGAACAGTTCTTGGTGTTTTGGGACCAAATGGTGCGGGTAAGACCACAACGGTAAGAGTTCTCACTACTTTACTTAAACCAGATTCTGGTAGCGCCTTTGTGGGAGGTATCGATGTTATTAAAAATCCTCATGAAGTGCGGAAAATAATTGGTCTCTCTGGCCAATATGCGGCTGTTGATGAAACGTTGACAGGTTGGGATAACTTGGTGATGTTTGCCCGGTTACATCGGATGAAACCTGCTGCCGCGACAAAGCGTGCTGAAGAATTACTTGAACAGTTCTCCCTCACTGATGCAGCAAGAAGACCGATAAAAACTTATTCAGGCGGAATGCGACGTCGCATTGATCTTGCTGCCTCACTTATTGTTCGACCAAAAGTTCTTTTTTTAGATGAACCAACTACAGGCCTTGACCCAAGAGGTCGCCAAGAGATGTGGGGAGTCATTAATTCACTTGTTGATAGCGGTGTGACACTTCTGCTCACCACACAATATTTGGAAGAGGCAGATCAATTAGCAGATGAAATTGCCGTTATCGATCACGGCAGAGTAATTGCTCGAGGAAGTGCAGATGAGCTAAAGCGTCAGGTTGGTGGAGAGCGATTAGAGATTGTTGTTGAGGCAGAACATTTAGATGCTGTCCGTGAAATTGTTGCAAGAATTTCACACTCAGTAATCATCGATCGAGATCTTAGGCAGGTCTCCGCTCCGGTGAGTACTGGGACAAAGGCTCTAATCGAAGCGGTGAAAGCCCTAGATGATGCCCAGATCCATCCTCTAGATCTTGGGCTAAAGCGCCCATCTTTAGATGATGTATTTCTTGCTCTGACCGGACACTCTGCAGAAGAGAATGAAACCGAAACCTTGATGAAAGAGGAGAGGTAAGAGCATGAGCGCGCTCCATGATGCATTGATCATTATGAAACGACAACTTTTACAGTTAGTTCGAATTCCTGAGGTATTAATTTTTTCTACGATCCAACCAGTGATGTTTGTGCTGCTTTTTAGGTTTGTTTTTGGTGGTTCGATTTCAACAGGACTTGAAGGAGTAGATTACGTTCAACTCCTAATGCCAGGGATTTTTGTTCAGACTGTGGCCTTTACCTTAGCTGGAACAGCAGTGGGTCTTGCAGAGGATATGGAGAAAGGGCTGATCGATCGCTTCCGATCGCTACCCATCTCACGCTCAGCGGTCGTTGTTGGTAGAGCGTTAGGGGATTCAGCGCTCAATGTCGTTGTCCTCTTTGTCATGGGAATTGCTGGTTATCTCGTTGGTTGGCGGCCTTCATCATCACCGCTCTCAATTTTGGCAGGATTTCTCTTCCTCCTTCTCTTTGGATTTTCAATGTCATGGATTGGTGTTCTTGTCGGCCTATCAGTACGTCAGGCACGCGTTGCCAACACTGTTGTGTTTTTGGCAGTCTTTCCGCTGACATTTTTGTCAAATGCTTTTGCTCCAACAACTGGAATGCCCAAAGCACTTCAATATTTTGCTGAGTGGAATCCAGTGTCAACGGTGGTAGCTGGGTGTCGAGAGTTTTTTGGCGTCATAAATTTATTTGGCGTTACAGCGCAGTCATTTCCATCACGAGAGCCAATATTTATGTCACTGGTCTATATGGCTTTATTGATGGCGGTATTTATACCTTTAAGTGTAAGAAAATATAAGAGAAGTTCTTCACGCTAAAGTCAGATCCACTAGAAATCTGATGATTCAGATAAAGGGCGTGACCTCAAGGACTGCAACTTCAATTTCTTTTCCATTGGGCGCTTGGTATTTCACTGTCTGCCCAACTTTTGCCCCAAGTAACGCTGCGCCTAGCGGAGATTTTTCACTGTAAACATCGAGATCAGTGGCCGCAATTTCGCGTGAGCCAAGAAGAAATTTCATCTCATCGCCACCGATATCAACTCTTACTCTCATTCCCAGGCCAACGACGCCCAATTCACTTGCTGGTGGCGCACCGATAATTGCATGCTCCAACATATGTCGCAATTGGCGGATGCGAGCTTCTATCTTGCCCTGCTCTTCTTTCGCTGCGTGGTAGCCACCGTTCTCTTTAAGATCACCTTCGGCTCTAGCAGATTCAATCTTTTTAACAATTTCACTCCGCCCCGGGCCCTCAAGGTGCGCCAACTCTCCCGCTAATCGATCAGCGGCTTCTTGGGTTAACCACGTTTGGGTAGGTTCGTTACTCATAGGGGCAAACGCTACCTGAGAAACTTTTTAACGCGAATTACAAGCAACTACTGCGCCATTTACCGCAGGGCTACGGGTTGGGATGAGAACTTTACGCGTTGTTTTTCCTGGGGCGCGATTGGTTGCCAAAATATCGGAGACCTCTCCAACAATATTTTTTTCATAGTCTCTGGCTACCAAGGTACAGATCAGCGATAACTCCTCCATATTTCTCTCCACGATATAGGTGAGAGAAACTTCCTTTTCATTTAAAACTTCAAAGGAGATCAGCTCATAACCAAAATCGGGCCTCGAGTGGTATTCAGCGCTCCAAAGCAACCATGGAACCATGATGACCGCAACAAGAGCTGCAACAAACTTCCACCATCGACCACGAGCTGGGCCATATCTATCGAGAAGAAATTGATCGTCGGTATTCATCCTGTGAGAGTTATACTCGACCTACTATGGAGGAGACAAGTTACGATCCCGGGATAGCTGGTTCAATTATTTTCTCCAGCCTCACAGTTGGCGTGATTTTGTTGCTGATCTCCTTCTATCGCCGCTATAAGAGATTTCAAGCGGGTAATGAAGCGGGTAATGAAGCGGGTAATGAAAATAGCCCTCGCTAAAAATATTGAACTGGCAAAAAGAGTTAAAACTGGCGCCCTCTACCTTCTCGTTCTCTGCCTTGCAGCAGCCTTTAGCGCTTTAGCTTTATGGCAGTGGGATCGAGCCGGCGAGAATCAAGCTATAAAAGCCGAACTCATTGAGATCTCAAAGCTACCTCCTACTGATTTTGAAAACCTTCACCAACCAGCAAAGAGCTTGGATGGTGCAAGTGTTAATCGAGTTGTAACGCTCTCCGGAAAATACCTAGCATTTTTCTCTGGGAGTAATCAGCAGATTGAAAGAAGCGATGAAGAGCGAGAGCTTCTGACCGGTCAATTTCTGATCGGACTTTTGCAGTTAGATAATGGTGCCGGGCTGCTTATCGCTCGAGAATTTTTCCCTAACGCTCTGAAGAATCCTGGAAGAGCTACTCTCCAGCGTGCAAATAGCGAGCTGATTGGAGAACGGGTTGAAATTTTAGGAAGACTTCTACCAAGTCAGCGGGAAGATCGGGATCGCGATGCCCCACTTACCGAGAGAAGTGATGACCTTGGCCGGATTGATAGCGCGCTCTTGGTTCAAGATTTCACCCTTCCGCTTTATGATGGATATGTACTTTTACAGAAAGAAGTGATCGCAACTGTTGGATCCGAAAGCAGACTTCAATATCCACCAGATCAGATTGCCCAACCAACGATTCCAGGTTACTACTGGCAACATATCTCCTATGTCTTTATCTGGTTTTTAATGGCGGCAATTACTCTCTATCTTCCTTTTTATCAGAGATTTCGAAGAAAGGTAGATCAAGAATTAGTAGTTCAATCAGAGTAACCTTGGCTTAGCAATGAGGTCAATTAGAAGTTAACCATGATCGAGGATGATAGGAGTTAGCGTGAACGGTGTAATTTCCCGGTTTCGATTTATGGCGGTTGCAGCGGGAATCATGTCACTTCTTCTCTGGTTCGTTGAATTACCGATCGTTTATCTACTCGATCAACCTGAATTAGAGGCAAAGGTTAAGTGGATCCCTTTTGTCCATGGTTATATATATGCATTCTATGTTCTCACTGCAATTCATTATGCTGCGCGTGCTCGGTGGAGCGTTGGGAAAATGATCGCTCTCATACTGGCAGGAACCCTTCCGATTGCTTCATTTATCGCGGAGAGGCGTATTGCAAAGTTGCCTGAAAGTTAATTCTTACTGAATTTCTCATCAAGCTAAATTAAAATTTCCGCTAGCCCCCGCTCTTAATTGCCTTTCGGCGTGGCTTCGATAAAAGTGGCTCTTGGAGACTTACTTTAGGGCAAGCAGTTGCGCTCGCTATCACGTGAGGGAGACTTTGAGAGCAGATTCGAAAACTACCTACATACTTGATACCAGCGTGCTTTTAGCGGATCCAGGTGCAATCTTTCGTTTTGCTGAACATCAAGTAATTATTCCTATCTCGGTCATCGGTGAGCTGGAGATTAAACGAGATCATCCAGAGCTTGGATATTTCGCCCGCGCTGCGCTCCGCTCTCTTGATGATTTACGAGCCCAATATGGACGATTAGATCAGCCACTGAAGCTCAACGATCTTGGTGGAGAATTAGTTGTTGAACTCAATCATGCTGATCCCAATACATTGCCGGGTGGGTTGCAGCGAGATGGAACAAATGATTCGAGAATTCTTGCTGTGGCTAAAAATCTCTCCCGTGAAGGACGGTCCGTCACTTTGGTGACAAAAGATCTCCCACTTCGAGTGAAAGCATCCTCTCTTGGTATCGCCGCCGAGGAATATCGAGCTCTCTCTGCACCAAATTCTGGCTGGACTGGGATGGTAGAGATTTCAGTGCCAGGTGGATTAATCGATCGCCTCTTTCAAGAAGAACGAGTGAGTGAGGAACTTGCAAAAGATCTTCCTTGCCATACCGGTGTTGTTCTCCACTCTGAGAAGGGATCGGCGCTGGCGCGAGTTTTACGTGATGGCCAACTTCAACTAGTACGAGGGGATCGGAGCGTTTTTGGGCTCCATGGCAGAAGCGCAGAGCAGCGAGTTGCTCTCGATCTTTTGATGGATACCGAGATCGGAATTCTCTCCCTTGGTGGCAGAGCTGGAACCGGAAAATCTGCGCTCGCCCTCTGCGCAGGCCTTGAAGCTGTTCTTGAACGAGGCCTCCATAAAAAAGTTATTGTGTTTCGACCGCTCTATCCTGTTGGTGGACAGGAGTTGGGATATCTGCCTGGCAGTGAAGGCGAAAAAATGTCACCTTGGGCCCAGGCAGTTTTCGATACCTTAGGTGCGCTCGTTACCGCCCCGGTCATTGAAGAGATATTAGATCGTGGCCTCATTGAAGTTTTACCGCTAACCCATATCCGCGGACGATCACTCCACGATGCATTTGTCATTGTTGATGAGGCGCAATCGTTGGAGCGAGGAGTTCTCTTGACGGTCCTCTCTCGTATTGGACAGGGCTCGAGGGTGGTACTCACCCACGACATTGCCCAACGAGATAATCTTCGAGTAGGGCGCCATGATGGCGTTGTTGCTGTAGTGGAATCTCTTAAGGGCCATCCCCTCTTTGCCCATATCACTCTAACTCGAAGTGAACGATCGGCGATAGCAGCCCTAGTGACTGAGATGCTCGAAGAGCCCATCTCAACTGCGAATTAAAAACTAAATTAAATCCCACAACGACAAATCGGACATTTAAGACTCTACCCATTCTGACCAGCACTTTTATACCAGCTCAGCCTATCCACAGATAAGAAATATCCGCCACTTACCCCTTTGAATTTGCTTGCCAGATGGCCTTTTGTAGCCTTCCTCTCGTTGGTAGCTGCAAGAGCGCGCTATCTAATAGCTGTAGAAGACCAGAGGGAACGAGAACGAGAAGGAAGGTGCAAGATGCCAAATCTCAAACGACTTGCCACGGTCTCTGCTGCCACGCTTCTCTTTCTTCAGATCGCAGACCCATCCTTTGGATCCACCTCTCCACTCCGCCTTGCTATTGAAAGCCCAACCCCAATTCAAGCGGCAACCCAAAATACAACGGTGGAGCCATCGCTAACTCCAGAGGCGGCACTCCTGACAGCTGCTCCGATGAGCCTTCCGGCGCTGATGGCATATGTCGAATCCAAGAAAGGTCTTGGCGCTAAAGATATGCAAGCGATCTCAATCCTCGCTAAGAAAATTACAAAAGCTCGGACTCCAAAGGGAGCAAAAGCGGCCGGGGCAGAGATAGCTAAAGAGCGATATGGCTGGGGCCGATATCAATTTTCTTGCTTGGAAACTCTCTGGAATCGAGAGAGTAGCTGGAATTTTCGTGCGCGAAACCCCCGCTCAGGTGCTTATGGGATTCCACAAGCTCTCCCAGCATCAAAGATGGAGATCCGTGGAAAAGATTGGCGGACAAATCCACTGACTCAGATTTCTTGGGGGCTGCATTACATAGATGTTCGCTATGAAACTCCATGCAAAGCGCTACGTAAGTTTCAACGCTCTCGCTACTACTAATTTTCTAGCCCACTTCCAGCAAAAATATCTCTACAAATAGAGATCTATTGGAGATCTGCCTGGGATTTATATTGGTTTCTTCCCAATCGATAGCGGCTTGCTGGTCTCTGCAAAGAAATCATTTCCTTTATCGTCAATAACGATAAAGGCTGGAAAATTAACCACATCAATCTTCCAGATTGCCTCCATCCCCAACTCTTCATAATCAAGCACTTCAACTTTCTTAATGCAATCCTGGGCAAGACGAGCAGCTGGCCCACCAATGGATCCAAGGTAGAAGCCACCATTTTGATCACAGGCATCAGTTACTGCTTTTGATCTATTTCCTTTTGCCAGCATTACCATCGAGCCACCAAGCTTTTGAAAATAGTCAACATATGAATCCATCCGTCCGGCAGTAGTTGGGCCAAATGATCCAGAGGCATAACCGGCAGGAGTCTTTGCAGGTCCAGCGTAGTAGACAGCGTAATTTTTAAAATAATCAGGAAGCGGCTTCCCTGATTCAACAAGTTCCTTTAATTTTGCATGAGCTAAATCTCTTGCCACCACCATCGTTCCGGTCAGGCTCAAACGAGTCTTGATCGGATACTTAGATAGTTGGGCAAGCACATCTTTCATTGGTTGATTCAGATTAATCTCGACTAAATCATCATCAAGATGTTCATCGGTGGTCTCAGGAAGATACTTTGCAGGATCCATCTCAAGTTTTTCAATAAAAACGCCATCTTTTGTGATTTTTGCTTTAGCCTGTCGATCTGCTGAACACGAGACAGCTATCGCAATAGGAAGTGAAGCGCCATGTCTGGGTAGCCGAACAACTCGCACATCATGGCAGAAATACTTACCACCGAATTGAGCACCGATTCCAAGTTTTTGGGTAAGGGTGAAAATCTCCTTCTCCAAATCTAGATCTCGAAATGCGCGACCTGTCTTTTCATCGCCAGTGGTTGGAAGTGAATCAAGATATTTAGTACTGGCTAACTTAGATGTTTTTAAAGTGAATTCTGCGCTTGTGCCACCGATAACAATGGCAAGATGATAAGGCGGGCAAGCAGCAGTACCTAAAGATCGTAATTTATCCTCTAACCAGGCTATAAAACTAGCTGGATTTAAAATTGCCTTTGTCTCCTGATATAAAAATGATTTGTTTGCGCTACCACCACCCTTTGCGATGAAGAGAAATTCGTATTCATCAGGGTGCTCACTTGTTGAGTAAATCTCCACTTGAGCGGGAAGATTATTTCCGGTGTTTTTCTCCTGCCAAGTCGTTACTGGGGCAAGCTGTGAGTAACGAAGATTTAATTTTGTATAAGCGTTATAAATTCCCCGAGAGAGAGTGAGCTCATCTTTCTCGCTTGTTAATACCTGTTGTCCTTTCTTGCCCATCACAATTGCGGTGCCAGTGTCCTGGCACATCGGCAAAATTCCCCCTGCGGAGATATTTGCATTCTTTAAGAGATCGAGAGCAACAAATCGATCATTTGCTGAGGCCTCTGGATCATCTAGTATCGATCGCAGTTGAGTTAGATGATCAGCTCTTAAGTAGTGATTGATATCGGCAATGGCAATTTCTGCAAGCTCTGCAATCGCTTTTGGTTCGATCTTAAGAAATGTTCGTCCATCGGCCTCAAAGGTAGAGACCCCATCAATATCTAATTTTCGATACTCAACCTTATCTTCTGTGATCGGTAATAAATCTTCATAGATAAACTCAGCCATTTTTTGCCTTCTCAATTTTAGATTTTGCTCCATCTAGCCACTCTTGGCAGATCTTCACCAGAACTTCGCCACGCTCCCAGAGCTTGAGTGAATCTTCTAAGCCCAACTCACCGCTCTCCAACGCGCTCACCACTTCACTGAGCTCATCTCGCGCCTTTTCAAAGGAAATTTTCTTCTCTGCCATGGTCAAAATCTACTCCTTACGCTCACCTTCAGTTTTCCATCCGCTAACCGAACTGCCAACTCCTCATCGATCTCTACTTGATCAGATTTTCGAATAACCTCTCCACTACGATTTTGAAGAACGGCATAGCCACGCTCTAAGACAGCCGCTGGTGAGAGCGCGCGAAGCTGAGATCGAGCTTCGTTTAACTCCGTAGCTGCTAACTCCAATCTGTAAGAGATTAACTGCTGGCTTTGACGAGCCTTGAGCGAGATTTCTTCAATGAGTGGAAGAATCAATTGAACTGGATCTCTCATAACTGGACGAGAGGTAAGTGATTTAAGCTCTGCACTTTCAAAATCAATCCGAGATTGAATACTTCTTCTGATTCGATCACGCAATCGTCCAATGGACTCAATCTCCTCTCTAATATCTGGAACAACTCTTTTTGCAGCATCTGTGGGGGTGGAAGCTCTGAAGTCAGCGACAAGATCAAGAAGGGGAGTATCTTGTTCATGGCCAATTGCGCTGACGATTGGAGTTTCTAGTGAGGCCACCAATCGGATCAGGCTCTCCTCAGAGAAAGGAAGTAGATCTTCAAAGGAGCCACCGCCTCGAGTGATAATAATGACCTCTACCTCTTGATCCCGCTCAAGATCTCTAAGTGCATCACTCACTTCGGCTACAGCCATCGCCCCCTGAACTGCAACCTCTCTAATTTCAAAGATCACAGCTGGCCAGCGGCGTTTGGCATTTTCAACAACATCTTTCATCGCAGCGCTATTTCTGCCGCAGATCAATCCTATTTTCTTAGGTAGGAAAGGGAGAGGTTTTTTCCGCTCTAGCGCAAAAAGGCCTTCGCCTGCCAGTAATTTCTTCAGCGTCTCCAGCCGGGCGAGAAGTTCACCAATTCCAACATGATAAATTTCTTTGGCGCTGAGTGAGAGTGAACCATTACCCATATAGAAATTAACTTTTGAAAAGATCTTAATTCGTGCATTTGCGGGTAGTGGTTTAACCAAGTTAAATACTGAGCGATGACACGATACTGAGATCGAGATATCTGAACTTGTATCTTTTAGCCTCATAAAAATCATCGACGATCCATTGCGATCATCGAGTTGGGAGAGCTCACCTTCAACCCAGACTGGGCCCAATCTGCCTATCCAATCTCGAATCGATTCGGAGATGATCCTGACCGGGGCGGGGGCATCAATTGAAGTTTCGAGCACAGCCTGATCCTAATAGGATAGGGCTGTGGCCAAACGGGTATTGCTAGCAGCTCCGCGTGGATATTGCGCGGGGGTTGATCGCGCCGTAGTGACTGTTGAAAAGGCGCTCGATCTCTATGGAGCACCGGTCTATGTCCGGAAACAAATTGTTCATAATAAACATGTTGTCTCTACTTTAGAAAAGCGCGGTGCAATTTTTGTTGAAGAGACTGATGAAGTTCCTGAGGGAGCTACCGTCGTTTTCTCCGCCCATGGCGTCTCGCCGGAAGTTCACCGACAAGCTCAAGAGCGTCGGCTAAAAACGATTGATGCAACCTGTCCTTTGGTGACCAAAGTTCATCATGAAGCAAGGAGATTTGCAGCAGAAGATAAACAAATTTTATTGATCGGTCATGCTGGCCATGAAGAGGTAGAAGGCACAGCAGGAGAAGCCCCAGAGCACATCACCTTAGTAGATGGCCTTGATGCCGCAAGAAGTGTTGAGATTGATCCAGATAAAGAAGTAGCTTGGCTATCACAAACAACTCTTAGCGTGGATGAAACTTTAGAATCAGTTCGAATTCTTAAAGAGAGATTTCCTCATCTTCAAGATCCTCCCAGTGATGATATCTGCTATGCCACTCAAAACCGACAAGTTGCAATTAAGCAGATAGCACCTCAAGCAGATCTTGTTCTCATTGTTGGATCTACCAATTCTTCAAATTCAGTTCGGTTAGTGGAAGTCTCACTTGAGTATGGAGCTAAGGCTGCTTACCTGATTGATTATGCCGCAGAAATTTCAGATCAATGGTTCGAAGGTGTGGAGACAATTGGCGTATCAAGTGGCGCCTCAGTTCCGGAGATATTAGTCGAGGATCTTCTTAAAGAACTTAGCTTGCGTGGATTTAGCGATGTAGAGACGATTACTGCGACAGAAGAACATCTTTTATTTGCTATCCCACCTGAACTTCGAAAAGATCTTAAAGCAGCTGGTAAAGCCTAAGCTCTCCGCTCTTTAGCAAAGTAAAGAATCCAGCCTATAAAGGCTGCTGAGACTAAAAATGGCGCAATAGCGGCAAGGCCTGAAACAAGATCTAAACCAAAACGCGATAAGCGAAGCGCTGATCCTCCAACAGATGGCAATAAGACGATAATTGATATTGCAAATGCAATCGGTGGTGTAACCACCGAGACGAAAATAGTTCCTTTTCTTCCAAGATAAATCGCGCCAAAGTAGGCTAGCCATAGTGAAAAACCAGTTACCGCTCCAACTTTTTCACGGATAAATATTTCAATAGCTGCAAAGAGCGCGATGAGAAAGCTCTGAAAAACCACTATTCCGGCCTTGGTAAGTCCAGGCCCTTTAATCCGCTTCTTTGGATCTATTGAATTTCTCATTTAACTATCTTCCCGATCTATCAGATCATCAGATTCATCGGCGGGGAAGCTATCTAGCGTTGGATCGTAATCTATATCGAGGTTTTTGATTTGCCTGACCTCACCATCAATACCATCTAACGCTTTGAGCTTTTCAACTTTTAGTCCACCAATTGCCGTGATTTTTCGCGCCGGTTTTAACATATTCTCTTCAGCGCTTGCAATGAGATCATTAAACGCTTTCTCCGTACTTTTAATCCGATCGCCTAATGTGGAAATTTTTCCATGAACTTTAGTAATTCGCTTTAATAGCTCTTGGGCCAGATCCTGAATCTGCGATGCGCTTTGCGCTAACTTTGATCGATTAAAGACATAAGCAACGGTTCGAAGAAGTGCCAACATTGTTGTAGGGGTTGCGATAGAGACATTTTTCTCAAAAGCTTTTGAGAGAAGATTTGAGTCGACTGCAAGAGCCTCGCTTAAAATAGATTCAAAGGGCGCAAAAAGTACAACATAATCTGGCGATTGGTTTGTATCTTGATAACCTCGCTTTGCGAGCGCATTGACATGTCCGATCAGATCTTTAGCGTGAGCTTTCATAAATTCTTGCCTGAGTAATGGATCTGATTCACCCATCGCATCTAAGAATTTGTGAAATGGAAATTTTGAATCGATAAATATTTCTGATCCGCCTGGAACTGCAATCCGAATATCTGGTTTTGCAACTCCATTTTCATTTGATTGAAAATCTTGTCGGAAGAAATGCACATTTTCAACAAGCCCTGCATTCTCAAGGAGCATCTCAAGTTGTGTCTCACCATACTTTCCTCGTGATTGAGAGTTAGAGAGCGCGCCCGCTAGTTTGGTCGTTTCTCGAAGGAGAGATTCATTTCCAACCTTCATCCCTTCAATCTGGGTTTTAATTGAAGTTTCACCCTCGACTCGTTTTAACTCTGCCTCTTGAGTCTGACGCGCCAGCTCTGCCATTTTGCTCTCAACATTTTTTACAGCGCTTGCAAGATTGAGCGCACTTTTCTCTTCCTCAATCCGAGCGCTAAGGGTTGCCTCTAAACGAGTAATACTCTCTCTAGCTGATTCATTTGTTGCTAAGAGCCCTGCGATCTGAGCCTTCATCTTTCCCATTGAGTAGAGATAGCCAATGAGATAACCAGCGCCAGCGCCAGATAAAAGGGCGCCAATAAGCCAGAGGGCAGATCCAGAAAAGGTTAAGGTCTCGTTCATGAGCCCTATCGTGGCAGGAAGAGGTGACAATCCCGCGTAGGCTCTACCTCTTGTGAGCCTATCTATTGGAATTGTCGGATTGCCTAATGTAGGAAAGTCGACCCTCTTTAACGCCCTCACCAAAAACAACGTTCTAGCCGCTAATTACCCCTTTGCCACGATCGAACCCAATATTGGGGTGGTTGGAGTTCCAGATTCGCGCCTGGCCGTACTCGCTAAGATTTTTCAATCAGAGAAGATTCTTCCCGCCACAGTCTCATTTGTAGATATCGCCGGAATTGTCAAAGGCGCATCCGAAGGAGCTGGCCTGGGCAATAAATTTCTAGCAAATATCAGAGAGAGCGATGCGATCTGCCAGGTTATCCGAGTCTTTACCGATTCTGATGTGGTCCATGTCGATGGTCGCGTTGATCCAGGCTCTGATATCGAAACGATCAATACCGAGCTCGCCTTAGCTGATCTTCAGACTATCGAAAAATCGCTTCAACGAGTCGAGAAAGAGGCGCGGCAGAATAAAGAGCGAGTTGCTGTCTTGGAAGAATTAAAAAAGGCTGAAACAGTTCTATCTGAAGGAAAATTACTCTCAACAGCAAAGTTAGATCTAGCGCTTTTGAAAGAATTTGGATTTCTTACCGCGAAACCTTTTCTCTATGTTTTTAATGTCGATTCAAATTCTTTGGCCGATAACCAATTGCGCGCCAAGTTAAGTGAGTCGATCGCACCCTCGGAGGCAATATTTTTAGATGCTAAGACAGAGTCAGAGCTTGTTGAGTTAGATGACCAAGAAGCGCTAGAACTTTTACAATCGATTGGCTTGGAAGAGCCAGGTCTGGCATTTCTGGCAAGAGTTGGTTTTAACACTCTTGGCCTACAGACCTATCTCACTGCAGGCCCTAAAGAGGCGAGAGCTTGGACAATCCATAAAGGCGATACCGCGCCAGAGGCGGCCGGTGTTATCCATACAGATTTTCAAAAAGGATTTATTAAAGCAGAGATCGTCTCCTTCGATGATCTTGTGATGGCTGGTTCAATGTCAGAGGCAAGATCAAAAGGAAAAGTTAGAATGGAAGGCAAAGAGTACATAATGCAAGATGGCGACGTAGTGGAGTTTCGATTCAATGTCTAATGTATCCAGTAAGCAGTTATCAGATCACTTAAAATCTCTCCCTCAGTTAAAGCGGGAGAATTTACGGAATGTGGCAATTATTGCCCACGTAGATCATGGCAAGACCACACTTGTAGATGCCATGCTCTGGCAATCAGGTGCTTTTGCCGCACATAAAGAGCAATCTGAAACAAGAGATCGCGTGATGGATTCTATGGATCTAGAGCGAGAAAAAGGAATCACGATCCTTGCTAAAAATACTGCAGTAAAACGCGGTGATACGATCGTAAATATCATTGATACCCCAGGCCACGCAGATTTTGGTGGTGAGGTTGAGCGCGGTTTAGAGATGGTAGATGGAGTGCTTCTACTCGTTGATGCATCTGAAGGCCCACTCCCACAGACTCGTTTTGTTCTTAGAAAAGCGCTCTCAAAAAATCTTCCAGTTATTTTAGTGATCAATAAAGTAGATCGATCAGATTCTCGCATCGCAGCTGTTGTCGACGAAGCATATGAACTCTTCTTAGATCTTGATGCAAGTGAAAGCCAGATTGAATTTCCTATTATCTATACATCAGCTAAAGCAGGAAGAGCATCTTTAAATAGACCTGAAGATGGTGGGATGCCTGATCTAGAGAATTTAGATATTCTCTTTGAAACTATTTTCAATACTATCCCAGCTCCGGTTTATCATGAAGGCGCACCACTTCAAGCGCATGTAACAAACCTTGACTCATCGCCATACCTTGGACGCCTTGCTCTCTGTCGGGTCCATGAAGGAACGATTAAAAAAGGTGAGATGGTCAATTGGATTAAGACCGATGGAACTATGGAGAAAGTTAAGATCTCTGAACTCTTGATCACTGATGGCCTAGAGCGCGTTCCTGCTCTTGAAGCTGGACCGGGAGATATCATCGCTGTAGCAGGAATTGAAACCATCACCTTGGGTGAGACGCTAGCTGATGCTAATGAGCCTTACCCGCTACCTCTGATCACCGTTGATGAGCCATCAATCTCGATGACTGTTGGAATCAATACCTCTCCCCTTGCTGGGCAATCAGGAAAGAAATTAACTGCGCGCCTAGTTAAAAATCGCCTTGATAGTGAGTTGGTAGGAAATGTCTCGCTAAGAATTCTTCCTACCGAGCGTCCAGATACTTGGGAGATTCAAGGTCGAGGCGAGCTGCAACTTGCCGTCCTTGTTGAAATTATGCGACGAGAAGGTTTTGAATTAACTGTTGGAAAGCCTCAAGTTGTTACACGGATGATAGATGGAAAACTTCATGAACCAATGGAGCGCTTAACAATTGATACCCCAGAAGATTATCTTGGGGTTATCACGCAGTTGATGGCGTTACGTAAGGGTCGAATGGAGCAGATGGTCAATCATGGCACTGGTTGGATTCGTATGGATTATCGAGTCCCATCTCGTGGCTTGATTGGTTTCCGTACTGAATTTCTTACCGAGACACGCGGAACTGGGCTACTCCATCACGTTTTTGATGGTTACGAAGCCTGGCATGGCGAACTTCGCACTCGACCAACCGGTTCACTCGTCTCTGATCGTCGTGGACATGTCACCTCTTATGCTCTCTTTAGCTTGCAAGAGCGTGGTGCGATCTTTGTGCAGGTCGGTGATGAAGTCTATGAAGGGATGGTTGTTGGCGAGAATGCGCGACAAGAGGATATGGATGTCAATGCATGTCGCGAGAAGAAGCTCACCAATATTCGCTCTGCCAGTGCAGATGAGATGGAGCGCTTAATTCCACCAAAGCTTCTTAATATGGAACAGGCCCTTGAATTTTGTCGAGAAGATGAATGTATCGAGGTAACCCCAAGTACGGTCCGGGTGCGGAAGGTGATTCTCGATCAAAATGAGCGCGGTCGAAGTGCATCAAAGACGAAGAAAGCTAACTTAGAGTCATAAACAGCTCGATCTGCCTCTAGTGCGGTTGGATAAGGCTATGGCGATCTTAGAGCTACGGCGCCGAGCCACTTCCACGAAAAGCTTTGCGCCCACGCCAGAACAAGATGAAATCATCTGCGCACCTGCTGGTGCCAAGATATTTATCTCTGGGATAGCTGGAAGTGGCAAAACTGAGACTTTAATTCAACGCGCTATCCAGCTAATAGGAAACGGTCTTAAGCCAGATCGCCTTCTGATCCTGACATTTGGTAGAGATCGCGCTGATTATCTCCGTGATGAGATAGCGCTCGGGGCTAAAACCATTGCAGATGAGCCTTTAGCGAGAACTTTTCCAGCGCTCGCATTCTCCATTATTCGAATGGCCCTCGATAACGAAGTACGAGATCCAATTTTGCTTTCAGGGGCGGAGCAAGACCAGGTAATTCGTGAATTGTTAAAGACAGATCTTGAAGAAAATTTAAGTCAATGGCCAAATCTTTATCAACAAGCTCTCTCAACTCGTGGCTTTGCAAAAGAACTTCGCGAGCTTATCTCCCGCGCCAAAGAGTGGGATCTAACTCCAGATCAATTATTAACCTTAGGTATCCAAGAAAAAGAAGAGCTCTGGAAATCTGCGGCGAAATTTTGGAGAAGGTATGAAGAAGTTGGCGTATTACGAGATAGCGGTGTGGCTGATCCAAAAGAGCGGATTGATCCAAGCGAGCTGATAAATCGAGCTCATCATTATCTTTTAACTAAACCAGAACTTCAAAGCCAGGTTGAAAAATTATTTGATATTGTTTTAATCGATGAATTTCAGGAGAGCGATCCTGCTCACCGGCGACTTTTACAAATAATAAATCCAAAAGCTTTTTCAATTTTTTATGATATCGATAGTACAGCTTCGCGATTTCGAGGAGCAGACCCTGAAGGTTTGCCGCAATTTCTCTCAAATTTTGCCCAAGGAGAAAGCGAGAGAGTTTGGAAATATCACCTATTGAATTCCTTTCGAAAGTGTGAAGAGATAGAGGTGAGCGAGCACTCATCAATAGCGGATCAATCCCGCTATATCGTTGAAAAATTTCGCTCAGATCACTTACGAGATAACATTCCATATTCTGAAATGGCGGTGATAGTTCGATCCCCAGGAGAGCATTTAACTTCCTTGCGGAGAGCTCTCTCCATAGCTGGAATCCCTATCCATCAAGAGTCAGGTACTTTTACATTGGCAGATAGCGGTGCAATCAAGCCAATTTTGCTGATTGCAGAGATCGCGCTGGGGCGAAAAGAAATAAATAGAGAGAGTTTCTCAGAAATTGAGGAGCTCCTCTTCTCAGAATTTTGCGGTCTAGACCCGCTAAGGCTGAAACAATTGAGGCTGATTATTAATCAAAATCGTGAAGAAGGTGATCTCACTCCCACTAATGAAATCATTGCTACCTCATTATTAGAAGCAGATCCCTTGCTTATCTCTTCATCAGCTGATTCCTTAATCCAATTTAAACCGCTATTGAATTTAGTAGATTTAATCAAGAGAGTAAGAAAAATTGCTAATCAGAAAAATTCCACAGTCACCGATATTTTCTGGGAAATCTGGAGCAATGCAAAAAATTCTGAAGGCATGCTGATAAAAGATCTCTGGCGCGAAAGAGCGCTTTCTTCTCATTCGAACTATGAATCTGGCTCTGCAGATCGTGATCTCGATGCGGTTATTGAACTATTTGAAGGTGCAAGACGTCATGTTGAAAGATTTCCAGATTCAAAACCAGATCTCTTCATCGACGAATTAAAAGAGGCGACAATTCTTGGCGATGTTATTGCCCCGAAAGGTGATAGGAGTGATCAAGTCACGCTGACAACGGTCCATTCATCAAAAGGATATCAATTCCAGGTAGTGGCGATTATTGGGGTTCAAGAGGGAAGCTGGCCTAATTTAAAGGCTCGTGGATCCCTTCTAGGTAGTGAGCGATTAGTTGATATACAACGTTATGGAAATCTGGCGAGGAAAGAATTGAGCGCGCTTGCAATGAGCGCATTGGTAGAAGATGAGAGCCGTCTCTTTCACCTAGCTAAATCTCGCTCAAGTGAAAAACTTATTATCACCGCAGTATCACGAGAAGATGACGAGCCATCACAATTTTTTTATGATGAGCTGGAGGCTCATCCTTCAAAGATTGAGGAGAGCTCGCCGCTAACACCGAATGGAAAGATTGCTCAGCTGCGAATCCAATTAAGCGATCAAAAAAGTAGCGAGAGCGAGCGAAAAAAGGCTGCAAAACTTTTGAAGGCGCTCTCTCTCAACGGATTTGCAGCTGCAAAACCTGAGAGATGGTTAGGTTTTCACGATACCAGCAGTGAAACCCCGCTGGTATCGGAGAATGAACCTATCTATTTATCACCGAGTGAGATTGAAAAATTTAGTGAATGTCAGCTTCGCTGGTTCTTTGAAAAATTTGGCGCACAAGATGGCCAAGCCTCAGCAGCTTTACTCGGATCAGCCCTTCATGCCTATGCAAAACTCATTGGAGATGGTGAGCTGGAACTTAATGAGGCGATGAGTAGATTGGCAAAAACTTGGCATCTGATCGATTCAAATCTTGGTTGGGTACATGAGAATGGTTTGGCGAGCGCAGTGAGAACTTTAACGAGATTTTTTCAATGGCAGAGCGGTAATCCTCGAGAGTTATTAGGAACTGAAGTTGGATTTGAACTTAGCCTAGGTAAAGTAATCATCCGAGGTAGCGCTGATCGACTGGAGCTTGACGATAGCGATCGAATTATCGTCGTTGATTTAAAAACTGGAAAAAGCGTTGAAACTCAGAAATCTATGGGAGCAAATAAACAATTGGCAACGTATCAGATGGCGCTTTCTTTAGGTGCAGCGGAAGAGATTGTTGCCGGCAGGCAGCTAGGGGGAGCTGAATTGATTTACCCCGGTACAGATAGTCAATCGATAACAGTTCGCTCGCAGGGAATTGTTGACCTGGATTTGATTAAAGCCGAAGTAATCGAAACTGCTTCCTTGATGGTTGGGCCAATTTTTGTAGCAACAATAAATCCTGGTTGCCAACAGTGCTCGGTCAGAATTTTATGTCCAGCTCAAAACAGTGGAAGAGCGGTCTGCAATTGATCGCAGAGAGGCTAACTCCACTTCATATTGCCAAAGCTTTGGCAAAAGAAGATTCAAAAATTCATCTTCCTACTGAAGAGCAGATTGAAATAATTAGAGCCGATCTCACTCCAACAATTGTTGTTGCAGGTGCAGGGAGTGGAAAAACAGAGACAATGGCTGAGCGCGTTCTCTATCTGGTAGCCAATGGCCTTGCAAGGCCAGATGAAATTCTTGGATTAACTTTCTCAAGAAAGGCTGCCGGTGAGTTAGCGATAAGAGTTAGAACCAGGCTACGGCAGCTGATGAAAGCTGGCCTCATTAAAAGAGAGCTACATCTAGGAGAACCAACGATCCTTACCTATCACTCTTATGCCTCACGGATTGTTGGTGAATATGGCTTACGGCGCGGGATCGAATCAGATATTCATCCTCTCGGTGAGGCTGCAACCTGGCAGTTGGCTAATGAGATTGTTACCTACTTTGATGAGATGCCTGCAGATATTAAGCAGAGCTCAGGGGTAATCACCGAAGATGTGCTTCTCCTCGCAAAATTAATTTCAGAACATGGAGTTGAGATTGAAGATGTTCGAGAGTGCACAGAAGATCTGATTGAGAAAATTGGTTCATTAAATGGAAGGCTAACAAAATCTCATCAAAGTATTATTGATATAGCAAATCTAAGGTTAATCGAATTACCTATTGTCGCTAAATTTAATAAGAGAAGGCTAGATAATAACCAGTTAACTTTTGATGATCAGATGTGGCTTGCTGCAGAATTAGCTCGTGACTTTCCTGATATCTCTGAGTTAGAGAAAGGGAAGTATAAAGTCGTTATCTTAGATGAATATCAAGATACCTCCCAGAGCCAACTGCGTCTACTCTCATCTCTTTTCACTGAAGAGCACCCGGTAATGGCCGTAGGAGATCCCTTCCAATCAATCTATGGTTGGCGTGGAGCTAGCGCAGATACATTCGATACTTTTTTCCAGTATTTTCCTGTAAAAAAAGGGGGAGAGAAGAGATTTTCTCTTACAACTAGTTGGCGAAATGATCAGAAAATTCTGGATCTTTCTAATCAAGTTATTGATCTTATAAACGCAAATCGTGGCGAAGATGTTGCAGTAGAGCGGCTAAGAGCAAGAGTTGATGCCAGCGATGGAGAAGTCATCGCTGGTGAATTCTTGACCACGCGAAGTGAAGCTTTAGGAATTGCTGATTTCTTCCAAAGTAAGTTAACCCCTGATTCAACAGCGGCCATTTTAGTCAGATCGCGTTCGCAGATTGAGGAGCTGGAGCGAAATCTTCGTGAACGCAATCTTCCAGTAGAGGTTGTGGGAATTGGTGGGCTACTACATCTTCCAGAGATTGTTGAAATTCTCTCATTTTTAAAGTCGATAGTTTTTACCGATCGAGGCGTTTCCTTAATGCGGATATTGGCAGGACCTGCCTTTGCTATAGGAGCAAAGGACATCACTGCGCTTGCAAAATATGCAAAGAACCTTGCAGAAACAGCTCATCAAGGGGGGAAGAACTTCCTGATGAAACAGATCACCTCAGGCGATCTGGAGATCATTGAAAGTGATGGTTATTTTTTTGGAAATATTATCGAGGCGCTCGATGCTATCTCAACCGCCCCCAAAGAAGATTTTACAGATGTTGGCCTCTCACGATTAATCAAAGCGAGTTCTCTGATAGCTAAAGCCCGGTCTAAATCTGGATCTTTGATCGATATAGTTTTAGAAGTTATAAAAATTCTAGATTTAGAGATTGAAGTCATGGTGAGAGAGAGCGTAAAAACTGGAACAAGAAATATAAATCGTTTTCTTGATGAGGTAAGTAAATTTCAAAGCCAGGGAGGATCTCTCTCGCAGTTTCTCAACTGGGTAGATCAAGCACTAAAAAGTGAGCGGGGGCTGAAACAAAGTGATGTAAAGGTCAATAAAGGGGTTATACAGATTTTAACTATTCACGGGGCAAAAGGGTTGGAGTGGGATTTTGTCGCTGTACCGGGCCTGCGAGAGCGAAGCTTTCCGAGTGAAGGCAGAGCTGTTGAAAATTGGCTAAAAGATTCTGGCCATATTCCATTCTCACTTCGCGGAGACCGAGATCAACTTCCAGGATTTGATTTTGAAAATTTACAAGATTTTTCAGATCTCACCAAGATAAAAGAAAACTTTGATGGCTCCTGTAGATCAAGAAATTATATTGAAGAGTTACGTCTTGGATATGTAGCATTTACACGAGCTCGCCATTCATTATTTATCTCATATCCGCAATTTAAAGATGGGCCAAAATCAGAGGGAGCCAGCGAACTTTTTAATCTAGCCATTTCCTTAGCTGATCATAGATCTGAACTTGATCCGGATAATCAAACTGTAGAGAACCCAGAGCTAGAAAATCCGCGGAGTGCGATCTGGCCCTATGATCCATTACAAGAGCGAAGAGAGATTTTCAATCAATCAGTGGAGTTATTTAGCCAGGCTGAAGATTTAAGTGATCTAGAGATCGAGTTACTAGATCGTGATCTTTTCGCTCTAATAAAAGAAAATCGCCAGCGAGGCGAGCCCAAAATCATCTACCTACCAGATCGACTTTCGGTATCTACCCTTTCAGCGCTACGAAGTGATCCTGATGAAATGGCGCGCGCTATCCGCCGGCCCATGCCGTCCTATTCAAATCAGTATGCAAGAAGAGGGAGCGCATTTCATAGCTGGGTGGAGCGGTATCTCAAGCAACCCCAATTGTTAAGTGATGATGAGATTGAACTTGATGGCTCTATCACCGATGAGGAGTTAAAAGAGTTTCAAAGCGCATGGCTTAAATCAGAATGGGCGAAGAGACCGGTTTTTGATGTAGAAGTTCCTTTTGAAATTGTACTTTCAACAACGTTGATCAGAGGAAGAATTGATGCGGTCTACAAAAATGAAACAGGATATGAGATTGTGGATTGGAAAACTGGATCACCTAAATCTGGTGGTGATCTGGAGCTAGCCACCTTACAACTAGCTGCTTATCGGTTAGCTTTTTCAAAATTACGGAATATCCCCTTAGACAGCGTCTCGGCCCTCTTTCATTACCTACCCTCTAATCAATCGATCAGAGGGGTCAATTTCCTCAGCGAGGAAGAAATTATTGAATTACTACCGAAATTGGAAGATGATCACTAATTTGACCTTGCTTATGTTTAATCTCGCTTCCTGAGATATCTTTCGATCCTATACACTCAATTAACTGAACTTTTGGTGACCAAGAAGGATAACTTTTAGCTGTAGTCAAAGATTGAAATGGTGAAAATTTTTCAGCCAATCCCCACGGTAGATTAAAATCTCCCATAAGAACTATTCGCGAATTTGATCTGAGTGATTTCAACCATTTACTAGCTGCTTTTAATTGCAAGATATTAAATCCTGGAACAAATGAGAGATGGGTAGTTGCGATAATAGTTCCATCGATTAATTCAGCGGCAAGAACCACTCGAGGCTCGTCTGGAATATATCTAAGTCGAATTCCTTTCTCAGTTGGAATGGCAAGTGGTAGACCAAAAGGGGCTTTATGCAATTTCTTCATATGCCACTTCTTAACCTCGATACGAGAGATTAAACCGATTCCATAACTTGCTTCCTGGCTATCTTCGCCCTTATCGCTCCAACTCTCACCAGGAGTTCCAAAAAGTGTTGGGGTATATCTCCAATACTCTGCCCCCATCAACTCTGCAATAAATTCACTCTGATTAAAGTCTCCACTTCGCTGCTGTGCATCATCTACCTCTTGGATTCCAAGTACATCTGGTTGAAACTCATCAAAAAAATTTCTCATCGCTGTTTCAAGAACTTTTCGATCCGCTTGCCCATGGACAAGTGAGCGTCCATTGAGCAGATTCCAAGAGGTGAGGCGAAGTAAATTGTTCGACATGGCATCAGGTTAGTAGGCTTGAGGACATGCTGCATTTGCCACTTGCGCAGGGGGTCTTAGACCGAGCCGCGCATTTAAGAGTCGATGAATCAGCGCTCGAGGAATTGATGTTGGCCGGGATTTACTATCAATTCCGAGATCAACGTTGGGTCACTACCAAAGGTACGCTCACTCAATTCTCATATTCAGAGATTCAAACTCTGGCCGATGCCGGGGAGTTGTATTTTCTTGGGCTAGAAAGTGGCCAGATAGGACACTTTCTCTTTAACGCCCCTATTCTCCAAGATCAATTTGATCCTGAAGAGCTTTTATCTCTACGAGATATTGCAGCTCAACTCTCTTTTCTGCAGATCGGTATCGCCGTTCATGGCCAAGCTCTCGCCTTATGGCATAACAGCCATCGCTTCTGCTCTCGATGTGGTCTAGAAACTTTTCCGATTCAAAGTGGCTCAATAAGAAGTTGTAGCCAGGACCACCAGCATCATCCAAGAACTGATCCGGCAATCATCGTTTTAATCCGAGATAGAGATGATCGAATTATGTTAGGTCATCAAGCGACTTGGCCCGAGAGACGCTTCTCAGCTTTTGCTGGCTTTGTAGAACCAGGTGAATCATTTGAGAGCGCGGTTTTGCGTGAGGTGGCCGAGGAATCTGGGATTCAAGTAAGAGAGTTGCGCTACCTAGGATCTCAACCATGGCCATTTCCTGCCTCAGTGATGGTGGCCTATGAAGTTATTGCAGATAATCCAGAGGATGCTCGAGCAGATGGTCTGGAGATCACAGAAGTTAAATGGTGGACTCGTGCTCAATTAAAATCTGAGAGTGATAGCGGTGAATTAATTCTGCCACCGAAAATTAGCGTTGCTCGAGCGATGATTGATCGTTGGTTTAGTGAGAAAAGTGATGAATCCCTTGGTGGAGAAGATCAGTGGCGAAATTGATCACTACTCCAGAAGAGCTTCTCAAGCCTTTAGATGAAGAGCAACGTCTTGTCGCAACTGCTATTAGAGGACCAGTTTTAGTTATCGCTGGGGCAGGGACCGGAAAAACACGGGCGATAACCCATCGAATCGCCTATGGAGTGGCAATTGGAGCCTTTGATCCAGAGAAGACTATGGCTCTTACCTTTACCGCAAAAGCAGCCGGTGAGATGCGTTCTCGATTAAGAACTTTAGGAATTGCAAATGTCAGCGCAAGAACTTTTCATGCCGCTGCCCTACGTCAACTGATCTATTTCTGGCCAGATCTTATGGGTGGAAGATTTCCACAACTTCTTACCTCGAAAACAGGTTTTATCCAAGAGTCAGCAGCTCGAATCGGTAGTGGAATCAAAAATAGCCATAGCACTTTGCGAGAGATCGCTGGTGAAATTGAATGGAGTAAAACATCCAGTATTGCTCCTGAAGATTATGTAGAGGCAGCAAAAACAGGTAACCGCTCTATCTCACTCTCATTTTCTGATATCGCTAAAATCTATGAATCATATGAAGTACTAAAAAGGCAGGAACGAACAATTGATTTTGAAGATGTTTTACTTCTTTTAATTGGCATGCTGGAAGAAGAGAGTGAGGTGCGATCTAAAGTTAGACAGCAGTACCGAACTTTCACTGTAGATGAGTATCAAGATGTTTCACCGCTTCAACAAAGACTCTTAGATTTATGGATAGGAAATCGAAAAGATATCTGTGTTGTTGGAGATCCAGCTCAGACGATTTATTCATTTTCAGGAGCAACTCCCACTTTTCTTCTCAACTTTTCAAAGAAATATCCAGATGCGCAAGTGGTTCGATTATCTAGAGGATACAGATCAACTCAAGAGATCATGAATTTAGCTAATAAAGTTTTACGTAGCGGCGATCTAGGACATGAGTTGGTAGCAGGTG
>JAQCKU010000046.1 GCA_027592195.1 Actinomycetota bacterium | reverse complement strand
GCCGCAGTACTTCCCATCAACACCGGGTAGGTGCCAACTTTGTGGATGATATGGCCCATAGTCATCAGCGCGATAAATGCACCGAGAGTTCCAAATCCTAAAATTGTGCCGAAGGTTCCATAGGTAACATCTAAATTATCTTTAATGTCGGGATTTCGCGGCGCAAAAGCCATGATAAAAACCCGAATGAGAAGAAGAGAGTGGAGAGGGCAATCCGTTCGCTTTTAGGAAAAGTTTTCAAAATAACGCACTTGCTAAGCGCTTTCGCGCTTGGATAACCATCAGATCATCGGGGGCAAATAAGGTGAAGAGTGAGAGCAGGTGATCTCGCACTTTTTTACGTTCATCTCCTCCCGTTACTTTGATAATGGCAATGAGGCGATCGAAAGCTTGATCAACCGATCCAGAGGCAAGCTCAATATCTGCCGCGAGCAGATGCGCTGAAATATTTGCAGGATCTGCATCTGCCTCACTGAGCACTTTCTTAGGATCGCTATCTTTTATCCGTAGCTGTAGCTCACATTGAGCTTTTCCTAGTTGTGCAAATTCATGGCTAGGTAGACGGAGTAAAAGTTTTTGGTATGCGGCAATAGCTCGCTCGTAATCTTCTTCTTCGATAGCTTGGAGCGCTTCATCCTCTTCTGGTTCAGCCATTTCAATATCGCTACTTGAAGCTGCGCTCTCTTGATTGTTCTCACTATTGATACCTTGCTCACGAGCAATCTCTAAAATCTTATCGACCACGAGGCGAAGTTGATCTGCGCTGGTGGGAAGCTCAGGAAGTGGTAGCGCCTTCTCATTGATAAAAGCGATCGCAAAGGGAATAGTTGTAGCGCCAAGGGCTTGAACTAATTCTGGTTGCTTATCAAAATTGACTCCACCTAATCGCCATTTTCCACCATCTGCTTTAGCAAGTTCTGCAAACATCTGTAGTAGTTCGAAAGAACCTTTTGCACGTTCTGAATGGATAATTAAAATAACTGGAGCAGTAGCGCTATATTTAATAAAATCTTCTACGATATTGAAATCTAAAACTTCTCTCGCCTCAATGCTCTGATCACCGTTATTTGATTGGTGCTGAGATGTGGCTGGTTTTGCCAGAGTTGAAAGATCAAAAGCTTGGGCGAAATTACCTGGAAGTTTTCCAAATTTTTCATTTCCAAATGATGGGCCGGTGGGGATCTTCACCTGGCTATTCTCTCAACATTTTATGCTCTGAAATCACACTCCAGAGCTCGGCGACCCCCAAAGATCGCTCCATCTCACCGATCAGGACTGGGCGTTGCCAGGTTTTTCCAGAGATGAGTTTGGGAGGTGATAGCGCAATGGATTTTTCAATTTCACGAGCAAGATCTTCTGCCCCCCCACGATCTGCCTTATTTACAAAATAAATATCACCAATCTCCATAACCCCAGCTTTTGCGATCTGAACTCCATCGCCCATCCCAGGAGCTAGGACGATCAGAACGGTATCGGCATGGCGCATCACATCAACTTCGCTCTGACCAACTCCGACTGTCTCCAAAATAATAGAATCAAATCCGGCTCGCTTCATCAGGTAAGCAGCGCTATCGCAGGCCCGCGAGAGTCCACCGAGGGCGCCTCTTGTTGCTAACGAGCGGATAAAAACTTTTTTATCGGTAAAGTGTTGAACAAGTCTGATCCGATCGCCAAGGAGGGCTCCTCCGGTGAGAACTGATGAGGGATCAATCGCGATTACTCCAACTTTCTGGTCTAGCGCTCTGAGATGGGTGATGAGGGCGCCAGTTGTCGTTGATTTTCCAACCCCAGGACTTCCTGTAATTCCCAAGATGGCAACATCTCTCGCCTCGCCAAAGGTATTTTCTAACTCAGAAAGTGAGATATCTAAATCCTCAACGATCGATAGCGCTTTTGCCAACGCGCGGTGATCGCCTTGATCAATGAGCGGAAGAAATTTTTCTAACTCCACCCAGGCGCGTTTGCCGGATGAGTTGTTCGCCTCGGACATACCTGACACCATACGACATATGAGCCAACCTCTCCACAGTAACCCACCGATCCCGGGAATAATTGGCATAGATCACCTTGGTATCGCAGTGGCAGAGCTTGAAAGCGGGATCGCCTTCTACCAGGAGAGATTTGGTGGCCTACTCACCCATCGCGAGATTAATAAAGAGCAGGGTGTAGAAGAGGCGATGGTCCAGGTGGGATCTTCGATGATTCAACTACTTGCCCCACTTGATAAGAATTCTCCGATCGCCCGATTTCTTGAGAAGAAAGGCCCTGGCGTGCAACAAGTTGCCTATCGGGTGGAAAGTGTTGAAGCAGCCATGGCTGCCGCCAAGAAATTAGGGATGGAACTTCTCTATCCCGAGCCAAAAAATGGCACTATGGGATCGAAAATTAACTTCATCCATCCAAGAGATGGTGGTGGAATTTTAATTGAACTGGTTGAAATAAAGAAATCTTAAAGCGATAGATAATTAGAATATCTAAAAGAGGTTGTTGATTTTCTTTTAGAGTTAACCTAGTGCAATCTCGGATCCAGAATCTCGACGAAATGGAAGAACGCTCTTCATATAATCCTCCGTCGCAAAATCAAGCCCCACATCTTCGCCAGCTTTTTCACCGAGATACCATCGGTGTTCTAAGACCTAATGAAAAACTTGTGCATCTTCCACCCTGCCACGAAGCTCTCGTGGAATTTTCTTGAGTAAGTGGTAGAAAATATCATCGAGCCAAATTCTAGAAATATCTTCTCTTGAAGATTTTGGTTCTTGCATTCTTGCATAGTATCGATCAAAAGATGCCAAAATTCTTTTGGCTTGAAGTTCTTGTGCATGAAGACCCATAAGCTGAAATAACTTATTTTTATGATAGTCCGGAGCGACAATTTTTGGCGTGAGATTTAATTTATGATTACTTCCATCAAATTTAACCTCTACCTCTTCAACAGCAAATCCAAGATCTTGGACCGAGCGCATCGCTCGCTCCACAGCATGGCGATCAGAGCCATCAAGAAGTTGTGGCTGAGTTAGCGCAGACCATAATCTTCGATACCGTCTCATAATCGCATCACTGGCTCTAACTGGGTCTAATCCAGGATAGATAACCCCAGATAGCGAAATATCTTCGAGTTCAGCGGCTACATTAAAATGGGCGATCTCAAGATCGTGTTCGCGCTGACCATTACTTAAAACATCATGAAATTCACCCGTCTCGGCATCAACTAAATATGCAGCATAGCTATCGGCATCTCGACGGAATAAAGTATTTGAGAGCGAGCAATCTCCCCACCAGAAACCTAGTAAATGAAGTCGGACCAAAAGAAATGAGAGCGCGTTAGCCATATTTTCAATTTCGATACCCCCTAAGTGTCCGGTTGATCTCTCTTCACTTCGCGCCGGAGTACTTAAAATAACTCGATAGGGAGATGAGAAGGGAAGGAATCGAGTTACCAGCGCGCACGGTAGCTCTTCGCCTCTCTGATCACTTCTCCCTTCAATCACTGCGATGGGATCGACCGATGGCGCACCGCGCGCTTTTAATTCGCGGAGCGCATGGTACTCACGATTGGCAAATTCCTGATTGGTCTCTTTGATCGCATAGATCTCGCCATTCTCATCAAAATCTGATCGAACCAGCCGCACGATATGTCGGGAGATACCTCGTTGCTGAGCCAAGGAAGGATCCTCTGGCCATTGTTCTAAGGGCAGATCCCAAGGAAGATGGGTAAGGGCCGCAATCTCTTCACCTAAGCCGGTGATTTGTAAAGTAGAGCCCTCTGTCGCCACCTGCACATTCTAGATATAGATTTCAGGTATTTGATATAGATATTAGAGATCGATATCAGATAAATAGATCAGATCTTCCATAGACTTATCCCATGGCTCTAAAGAAAACAAGTAAAAAGCAGGTCAAGAAGAAATCCACCAAGTCAACTCTTACGATAGATAGCTCAACAACTATCGAAGGTCCAGATGGATTTTTGAGCCGAATCAACCGTGAAAATTTTGGAACACCTGGAAGTCCACTCAACCGATCTCATCCTTTTTATTTTGGGTTTCTAGCTGCAGCAGGCGCCCTCGTCGCAATTACTCTCTTACAGGCGTTGGCTTCAGCAAGTAATATCTTTATTCTCCTCATTATCGCTATTTATTTAGCTGCAGGTCTCAATCCCATTATTGAATTCTTTATTCGAAAGGGCATTCGACGCGCTTACGCCATCGTCACAGTTGCTCTTGGTGTTTTGTCTCTGGCTATTCTCTTTATCTGGCTTGTCATACCTCCCGTATTAAAACAAGTAGAAAATTTTGTATTTAATCTCCCAGGCATTATCTCTAGCTTGACCAATAATCCTCAAATATCAGCTCTTAATGATGAGTATGAGGTGATTGATAATCTTCAAATCCAAGTGCAGGATTTGGTTTCAGATGGCCAACTCTTTGGCGCACTCTTTGGTGGAGTCGTTGGAGTAGGAAAAACAGTTCTCTCTGGGACTTTCTCATTTCTTACTGTCTTTATTCTTACTCTTTATTTTATGGCGGCGCTACCGCAATTTCTTCATGTCTCCTACAAGCTTGCCCCTGCATCAAGGCGAGAGCGAGTAACTAGTATTGGTAATGCAATTTTAAGTCGGATTGGGATCTTTGTTGGAAGCCAAGTTTTAATAGCTGCAACTGCTGCGCTCATTCTCACAGGTTATGGATTAATAATTGGCGTGCCATATATGAGCGCTCTCGGTATGGTGATTTTCTTTGCTGGACTTATTCCATTAGTTGGCCACTTTATTGGAGCCTCTATCGTCACTTTAGTTGCGCTAACTGATTCTTTAACCACAGCAATCGCAGCCCTTGCTGGTTACATCATCTACCAACAGATTGAAAATTATCTGATTGTTCCAAGAATTATGAAAAGATCTCTGGCAATTCCTGGGATTGTTACCATTGTTGCAGCGCTACTTGGTTCGGCTTTATTTGGACTTATTGGCGCAATTCTTGCTGTTCCCATGGCAGCCGCGCTCTTGCTGATTTTAGAAGAGGTAATTTTTCCCAAGGCAGATAAGAGTTAGTAAGAAATTATCTCTCAACTTCATACTCAGTCGGTAGCGGTAGCGCTGCAGGATTGATCGTTGAGACAATTTCAGTAAGAACTCGATAAACAGCAGGTTCACCTACCCAGAGATGCTTACCATCGGCCACGACAATAATCTGCATATCTGGAATGAGTGAGAATCTTGCGCGCGCTTCTTCGGGTGGAAGGAAATCATCAAATTCAGGGATAAGTGCAACTATTGGACGCTTATCCTCTGCCCAGAAGAGAAGATCTTGATCGGTACTACTTCGAAGTGGCGGGCTTAATAAAATTAACCCAGAAACTGCTGGATCTCTTGCATACTGTAGAGCTAAATCTGTCCCAAAGGACCAGCCAACAACCCAGAGCGGTTGATCTGGAAAATTACTTTTAATATATTCAATTGCACCTTCCACATCGTATTTCTCACTTATGCCGTTATCAAAACTTCCCTCACTCTTTCCATCCTCGCTCTCACTTCCACGAGTGTTAAATCTAACGATCCGAATATTTGCCATCTCAGGGAGGCGATTGGCTGCTTTTTTATAGAGATGGCTATCCATCATTCCACCATGGGTAGGCAGGGGGTGAAGGGCTAGCAGAGTTGCAACAGCGCCGCTGGTAGGTGAGGCAATTTCGCCAACTAAGTTAAGGCCATCTTCTGTTGAAATTGCAATAAGAGATCGCTGGGCGGCAAGGACTGTACTCGGGCGAATTAACTCTCTCATATTAATTAGTTTATCTTCTCAGGAAATGAACTGCGCCAATGGCCTCTAGGTGAGCTAGCGCTGTAATTAATATTTTGGAGCGTTTCGGGTTCGCTCAATTTTCTGATGGCGTTTTGATCGCGATTTCCAACATGGTGTATGCCAATGCCTTCGAGTCTCTACATCATGTTCCAGCCAGGCAACAAGATGCGGCGTAGCCATAGGAATCATCTGATCACATCCAGGGCAGCGATATGGCTTAGTTGAGGAGGAGCCAGTAATTCTTCTCACACAATAGGTTCCATCGCTATGCTCTTCGATTTCTTCTAGCGCCATGAGTAGATTCTCCCCACTATTGTTGGCAAGTGCCAACTGTGATCTTGATTGAAGGGCTCGTGAAATCCTATGGCGAGCATCAAGCCGTCGACGGCGTTGATCTCTCGATCGAAAAAGGTGAGATCTTTGCCCTCCTTGGCCCTAATGGTGCAGGCAAAACCACTATCGTAGAAATTCTTGAAGGGTATCGAGTTGCTGATGGCGGAAAAGTCCTGGTACTTGGCGAAGATCCTGCCGCAAAAGGGAGGGCAGGGGCAGCCCTGCGAGGAAGAATTGGGATCGTTCTCCAAGATAGTAGCGATAGCCAAGATTTAACAGTTTTAGAAACGCTCCAACATTTTGCAACCTATTACAGCGCTCCTCGAAATGTTGACGAGTTAATCTCTCTCGTAAATCTTGAGGAGAAGAGCCAGGCCAAAATTAGAACCCTCAGCGGCGGCCAACGTAGAAGACTTGATGTTGCACTGGGAATTATTGGCCAACCAGAGATTCTCTTTCTTGATGAACCAACAACTGGTTTTGATCCTAGGGCTCGAAGAGATTTCTGGGATCTTATTCTCGCATTAAAAAATAATGGGACCACAATTTTACTGACAACACATTATCTCGATGAAGCAGAGGCGTTAGCTGATCGAGTTGGGGTGATTGTTGCTGGAAAAATTCTTGAAATTTCAACGCCAGCAACTTTAGGTGGTCGAATGAAAGCGCTGACAACTGTATCTTGGCAGAGTTTAGATGGGCAGATCGAAAGCGTCGAGAGCGATAAACCAACTGAGATTATAAGAGAGCTCATTAAAAAATTTGATGGCGAAATTCCTGCGCTATCGATCACTCGCCCATCTCTAGAAGAGATTTATCTCAAGATGATTGGGGAGAAATAATGCTACGAACTTTAACTATTGGGTGGGCTCGTGGCATTCTTGAGATCAAACAATTTAATCGGGCTCGAGAAGCTGTTGTTTTCACAATCGCATTTCCAGTGATTCTTCTCTTTATTTTTGGTTCAGTATTTAATAATGAAATTGCACCATCTGTCACCTTTAGCCAGTATTTTGTTGCCGGAATGATCGCCTCCGGTCTTGTTAATTCAGGATTTCAAAACCTTGCGATCACTATTCCGATGGAGAGAGATAGCGGAGCTCTCAAAAGATTGCGCGGTACTCCTATGCCCATTGAAGCTTTTTTTATTGGGAAGGGAATCCAAGTTCTCTACTCGATGGGGCTTCAGGTACTTCTCTTGCTCGGCTTTGGCACTCTTTTTTTCGGATTAGAGCTGCCTAGCGATCCAAGTAAATGGCTCACCTTTGCTTGGTTGCTGATTTTGGGCTCGATATCAGCAACAATTTTAGGAATTGCTTTCTCAAGTATTCCAAAGAGCGGTCGAGGTGCATCTGCTCTAGTTTCACCAATCGTTATTATCCTTCAATTCTTTAGCGGAGTCTTTTTTGTCTTTACCTCACTTCCTGGATGGATGCAGCAATTTGCTGCGATATTTCCACTCAAATGGCTTACCCAAGGGATGCGCTCGGTATTTCTTCCCGAATCATTTGCATCGCAAGAAGTTGCCGGTAGTTATGAATTAGGAAGGATTGCACTTATTCTGATCATATGGACTGTGCTAGGTACTTTCTTTGCGATAAAAACTTTTAAGTGGTCACGGATATGAAAAATCAAGGTTTGAACCATTCCTTTACTCATCTTCTCACCCTCTTATTTCTGGCTTCATTTACTCTCACTACCAGCGCAACAGCGCTGCCTCAGAGAGAAGTTCTATCTACCCCGAACCTTCAAGCGGTGCAAGAGCAGGCATCTGCTCTCACCAAAAAGGAGTTAGAGGCGCAGAAGAAAGCAAAGGCTAAAAAGAAAGCTGCAGCAAAGAAAAAGAGAGTCAATCCACAGATCTCGCCTTCGCCCAAATGGCCGCCTAAAGGTTTTAAAGCTGCAGATGGGCTCTTCGCCAAGATTCCAACAAAGCGTGAGTTAACAGGTCTGATATCGGCTAAACCAGCTCTCTTGGAGGAGATTCAAGCCTGTCAAGATTTTGCCTGTGGCTCTATCGTTGTTGCATCAGAGAAAGCTTGCCTCTGGTGGGAGGTCCTATCAACAGTATCAGGACCAAAACTAAGTGATTCTGCAACGATTACTTCGTATGGATCGCTCCAAACCAAGAAAACTGGCTCTGCCCCTCGCACCCAGAAAATAATTTTGTTAATAAGCCCCGAACCTGTTGCCGAAAACGTAACGGTAGGAAATATCAATGTGGTCTGCCATAGGAGTGGAAAGAAAGGCAAATCCGGTAATTTCTATCTTAGATTTGAGGAGCGGTAGTTATGTTGGGTGGAATTGATAACCAACTTTTCTTAACATCTTTTGGTGGTTTTTTTGCACTTTTAATCTTAATTCCACTACTTAAGTGGACCTTTGCACGGGGAAAATCTCTCGTCGAAAACCCCTCAACAATTGGTAGTGAGAATGAATATGGACTTTTGCGCCCGATCACTGAACCAAAAAATCATATTGAAGGTGAGTTACTGAGAATGAAACTCAAAGAATCTGGAATTGCTTCAACGCTAACTCAGACTAAAGATGGGCCACGACTAATGGTCTTTAAAGATGAAGTTGCTATTGCAAAAGCTTTGCTTGGTATCAAATAAAGTTTTAGCGATTTGCTCCAGGAACCCAGAGTTGATCACCAATTTCTTTATTAACAATTCGAGCCAGGACAAAGAGTAAATCGGAGAGTCGATTGAGATACTTGGCTGAGAGTGGATTTACTCCAGAACCAAAAGAATGAATCGCATCCCAAGTGCAACGCTCAGCGCGACGAACTACAGTTCGAGCCACATGGAGATGAGCAGCAGCTGCAGTTCCTGAAGGAAGAACAAAGGAGCGAAGCGGTGCTAGCTCTTCATTATATTTATCAATCTCTTTCTCTAAAAAAGTAATCTGAGTATCTAAGACTCGAAGCGGTTCATGAGTTGGGTTATCCACCACCGGGGTGCAGAGATCTGCGCCAACATCGAAGAGATCATTTTGAATTCTCACCAGTAATTTTCTGAGATCTTCTGAAAGGTTCTCAATTGAGAGTACGACGCCGATTGTTGAATTTGCTTCATCAACTGTTGCATAGGCTTCAAGTCGCGGATCATTTTTTGAGGTTCTAGAGCCATCCCCGAGAGAGGTAGAGCCATCATCGCCGGTCTTTGTATAAATTCGCGTCAGATTAACCATGGTCTGAGCCTATTAGAGTCAAAGATCTAGAGCCAACTTTGATTGCCGGTTAGTTGGATGAGCCAAATCGGCCAGTAAACTCTCCACGCTAAGGAGGCCAATAATGCTTGGCGATAAATTTCAAGTTCTCGGCGGAGCCCATCTCCGCGGAGATGTCAGCGTTTCAGGGGCGAAGAACTCGGTTCTGAAGTTGATGGCTGCTGCGCTCTTGGCTCCTGGGAAAACAGAGTTAACCAATGTCCCTCATATCGCTGATGTAGAGATCATGGCTGAACTTCTCACTCGCCTTGGATGCACCCTTACTTTAGATTTTGAAAGAGAAACGATTCTTATTGATGTTCCAGAGAAGCTAGAACATCGAGCAGATTATGATCTGGTGCGAAAGTTGCGAGCCTCAATAAATGTTCTCGGTCCACTTGTAGCCCGACTTGGTAAGGCAGAGGTGGCCCTTCCTGGTGGTGATGCCATTGGCTCTCGCGGTCTTGATTATCATATTAAGGGACTGGTGGAGCTTGGAGCGAAGGTACGAAATGAACATGGCTACATCATCGCTGAAGCCCACGATGGATTAAATGGCGCCGAGATAGTTCTTGATTTTCCAAGCGTTGGCGCAACAGAAAATATTATGAGCGCTGCAGTCTTAGCAACAGGACGAACTATTCTTGATAATGCTGCTAGGGAGCCAGATGTTGTTGATCTTGGTCAGTTTCTTATTGCAATGGGTGCAGATATCCAAGGATTAGGTACCCCCACCATCACAATTCACGGAGTCTCCTCGCTAAAGCCAACCAAACATGCCACCATTCCAGATCGAATTGTGGTGGGAACCTGGGCTTTTGCTGCAGTGACAACTGTTGGTGATATCACGATTCATCGCTGCAATCCTTCCCACCTAGAAGTTCCACTAGAGAAATTGGTCAGCGCTGGCGCTTTGATTACAACGACAGAAGATGGAATTCGCGTAAGGATGGAGCGGCGCCCGAAAGCTATCGATATCTCAACACTTCCCTACCCTGGCTTTCCCACAGACCTTCAACCATTTGTTATTACGATGAATGCCATTGCAGAAGGTGATGGCATTGTCACTGAAAATGTCTTCGAAAGTAGATTTGTCTTTGTCAACGAACTACTCCGCCTTGGCGCGCAAGTTCGGGTAGATGGCCACCATGCCGCCACTCGTGGGATCGCCAACTTATCTTCTGCCCCGGTAATTGCCACCGATATTCGCGCTGGAGCAGGCCTGGTCATTGCAGCGCTAGTTGCAGATGGTCTGAGTATTATCGAAGGAGCAGAGCATGTTGATCGCGGCTATCCATACTTTGCCGAACAACTGAGCGCACTCGGCGCAGATGTGAAGAGAATAAAGTAAATTTTAGAGTAAAAACTTTACAAAAAAATCTAATCAGTACTCTCGCCTAAAATAGAGACGCGATTATTGGCAACAGAGATAAATCCACCATGGACATTAAATGAAGTCTCATTGCCATCTACTG
>JAQCKU010000045.1 GCA_027592195.1 Actinomycetota bacterium | reverse complement strand
CGCCAGCTCAATAGGTAGATGAGCGCATAAATAAAGACAGATAACTAAAGCGGTGGCGGTGGGATTTGAACCCACGGTTGAGTTACCCCAACACGCGCTTTCGAGGCGCGCTCCTTAGGCCGCTCGGACACACCACCTGATGCATTAAATAGTAGTTAGGTAGAAAAGTTAATTTAAATACGATGAACAGAATACTAGGTATAACTAGAGAAGTTAATGGAGCCGCCTTCGGGAATCGAACCCGAGGCCTTCGCTTTACGAGAGCGACGCTCTACCGACTGAGCTAAGGCGGCAGTTCTTAATCGATCCTTACATCACCGTTAGAGGTTTTGAAGACGACTGCTTCGATTCCAGAATCAAGCGCTGGATCTAACCAGGTAAATGTGGGTTCATCTTTAGAGAGTAAACCATTAAGGCCATATTTTGCTTGGAGTAAATTACTGTCACCATAAATTTCAATTGAGCTCACATCAATATCTGAATCGCGCTCACTAGAAGGATGAAAATCACTTGACCATTGAATAAAAAATGGATTACTTGCTTCTTCTAAAGTATCAAGAACGCCAATTTGTTTCCAGTGAAGATCTTTACCATCTGGCTTTTTACGATGGCCATCAACAGCTTTTCGATCTAATTTACTTTCAATTTTTGAAACATCATCTACTGCTACAACCCATGATAACCAACCGCCACCGGCTTCTGCCTTCTTTGTTACCAATTGACCAAATGGGTACTTATCTGAGGCAGGGTGATCTAAAGGACAGACCACTTCGATATAACGTGAATTTTTTAGCGGGAGAACAAAATTTCGGGTACCAAATTGCGGATGGATTCCACCATCAATAAATGATGCGCCTAGTTGACTTCCGATCCTCTGGATTACATCAACGATATTGTCATGAGATGTTGCGTAGGAGATATGGTCTAGGTGCATGGGGTAATTCTGCCTCATGAAAAGTCGGTTAATTACCAGTGTTTTCCCGTGTGGAGTTTGCTATTTTTAGTTTCGATACCCGAGCTTGAATTTCAGCTGAAATCTCCTCAATCGGCCTTCTTGCATCGATCACCAGGTAGCGCTCTGGGTCTGCAGCGGCAATCTCGGCATATTCAGATCTGACGCGATTGTGAAAATCTACCGATTCACTCTCGAGGCGATCGCTATTTCTAATTCTTGCTAAACCAATCTCGGCAGGTTGATCTAAAATGATCGTGAGATCAGGGTTAAGAGATTCGGTAGCCCATCGAGAGATTCTGCCAACTTCACTGGATGAGAGGATCCGTCCTGCTCCTTGATAGGCGATTGATGAATCAATGTAGCGATCAGTTATGACCACTTCACCGCGCTCTAGAGCTGGTCGGATCATGGAGTAAACATGATGTGCTCGATCTGCTGCATATAAGAGCGCCTCTGCCCTAGGCGATATATGTCCCGTCTCATTAGATAAGAGGATCTTCCGTAACTCTTTACCTAATTGAGTTCCACCCGGCTCTCTTGAGAGAGTGGTTTTTATACTTTGATCTTCTAACCAGGTTTTCAATAAATTTGCCTGAGTTGATTTTCCAGATCCTTCGCCGCCTTCAAAAGCGATAAATACCCCAGATCGATATCCATTCTCAGAAAATCCTAGCTCTCCACGGAGCGCGCTCTTTACATCAGACCAGAGTGAGATATTTGGTCGATCCCTCATCTGTTTATAAGAAAGAATTCCAACTGCTATCGCAATAATTCCAGAGAAAAACATAGTGAAGGCAGCGCCATTGTAAGTAAGTGTAATTTCGAAAAACTCATAGGTATGTTCACCAATTGCTGCCGCTATAAGTGGTGAGATTGCAAGAATAAGGATAAGGACTGCTCTAATTAAACTCTGGATAAAAGCAAAAGTTCTTCCCCGAAGTTCGTCATCTACCTCTAAACCAAGCATGGTAAACCCAGATACCCAGGAAACCCCTGAAAAAGCCCCTAAAATCACTACGAGAAAGATAGCGAGAACGAGATTTTGAATTAAGGAGAGAAGGATAAGAAATATTCCGGCTGCAACTAATGATGCGCCAAAGACTCTTCGCCGTGAAAACTGAGCAAAGATCTTTGGTCCAAGAGTTAAACCAAGAGCTAGTCCAGTAAATACCGCGCCAAATAAAATTCCATAGGCTGCATCACCTGCCTGAAGATCGCCAACAAATGTGCGGGCAAGGCCGATCACTGCGCCGGCTGCAATAAATGCGCCGATCATTCCAATAATTAAACCTCGGATGAGTGGTGATTGGCTCACAAATTTCCAACCACCAATTAAAGAGGTAGAAAAACTCTCTGATTTTCCAGATGAGGCGGGACCACTTGGGATCTCTTTTAACGTATAGATGATGTAGCTACAGTATAAAAAGGAGAAGGCATTTATATAGAGAGCGATATCAGCTGCAGATGAGTTTTCCCAGCTTAGTAACCCTGAGATCGCGCTATTGAGAAGTGCTAGAAGTGAGAAGACGATCGCGGCAAGTGGAGCTGTTCCATATGCTGCAAATAACTGGACTTGATTTGCTGCCTCTAATTTATGTTTTGGTACCAGATTTGGAACTGTTGCTTCCTTAGCAGGGCTCCAAAAAAGAGTCACGGTCTCAGCTAGTAGCGTTGCGGTATATAACCAGAAAAAATTTCCTACAAATGGAATAGAGAGATAGAGAGAGAAGCGTAATAAATCTGCGATAACCATTAATTTCCGGCGATCAAAACGATCAGCGATAACACCAGCTATGGGCCCGAGTAATACCGCTGGAACCAACCGGACAATAAATACCCCAGCTATGGCAAAGTTTGCCTTGGCATAATCTCCACCAGCTAACTGTTGTGCAAGAGCGGTCGATGCCAATAAGGCTAACCAATCGCCAAATGAGGAGAAGGAGAGCGCTTTAAAAAGTTTACGGAAGGCTGGAATAGATAAGACGCTATCTCTAACCCCTGATCTGGGTGCGCCATGAGAAGGTAGCGAGTTCGTCATATCCTCAGCCTAACCGCTTTAAACGGTGACCTCTTTTTTGGATCGTCCGGTAGCGCTCTTTTTTGCTTTCCGCTTAGCTCCCGCACCCTCAATAGTTTTCTCCGTTAAGGTCGGGGCTTTTGCGCGCTTTTTGCTGGTAGTGCTTTTCTTGGTAGCGGCTTTAGCTTTACTCTTCTTTGGCAGATCACCATTAGCAACCTCCCATGCCCGCCTGCTAGCAAGCAGCTCAAGTCCTCGCTCTAACGTCATCGCTTCTACGGTATCGCCTCGACGAAGCGTTGCATTGGTCTCACCATCGGTGACATACATTCCAAATCGACCATCTTTAAGAATAAGTGGTCTGTTATTTTCTGGATCGTTACCAAGTTCTTTGAGCGGTGGTTTAGCTACTCCGCGACGTCGAACCTTTGGTTGTTTATATATTTCAATCGCTTCTTCTAAAGATAAGGAAAAAATCTGATCATCACTGGTAAGAGTTCTTGAATCTGTTCCATGTTTTAAATAAGGGCCATAGCGACCATTTTGTGCGGTGATATCTACCCCTTCATATTCACCAAGTGAGCGAGGTAGAGATAGAAGCGCAAGCGCATCTTCTAAAGTGATTGTATCTAAAGACATTGAAGATAGTAGCGATGCAGTTTTTGGTTTTGGGGCATCTTTTGATTTTCGCTTCTTCTTTTTACCTTCTTCTACCTCAGGTTCTATAAATATTTCTGTGACATAAGGGCCAAAGCGACCTGATTTTGCCATGATTTCAAGATTGGTAGCTGGATCTAGCCCTAACTCTCGCTCTCCAGATGGCGCCGCCAGAAGTTCGATCGCTTTACTCAGAGTTAATTCATCAGGTGCCATTCCCTCTGGAATATTGGCAAACTTTCTCGCATCATCTTTACCTTCTTGAAGATATGCGCCATAACGACCAACGCGGATCTCAATATCTTCGCCCATCTTCATCGTATTGATTGCTTGAGCATCGATCACGCCAAGATCTGCTGCCAACTCTTGTAGACCAGGTTCACCTTCGCGACCATAGAAAAAATTAGTCAACCAGTTAATTCGATCTTCTTCACCATTAGCGATTCGATCTAGATCTGATTCCATTGAGGCGGTGAACTCATAATCAACAAGTTTTGTGAAGTGTTGTTCTAATAGCCCGGTAACAGAGAAGGCAAGGAAGGTGGGAACAAGCGCTCTGCCTCGCTTAAATACATAGCCACGATCTTGAATCGTCTGAATAATTGAGGCAAATGTTGAAGGGCGCCCTATCCCAAGTTCTTCAAGTTTTTTAACGAGAGTTGGTTCGGTAAATCTAGCTGGCGGCTTTGTCTCATGAGATTCGCAAGAGTATGAATTAACAGGAACGCTCTCACCAATAATCATAGGAGGAAGACGTTTATCATCATCCTCGCTCTTCTCTTCTTTTATCTCTTCATATGCCGCTAGAAAACCTGGAAAGATCAAGACCGATCCATTTGCACGAAATACCGCAGCTTCCCCTGATTTACTATCTACATCGAAATCAACTCGCATCTGTAATTTCTTTGCATCAGCCATCTGAGATGCGACAGTTCGTTTCCAGATAAGATCATAAAGAGCGAGTTGATCTCGAGATAGCTCTGGGGCTAACTCTCCTGGTGTTTTAAAAACTTCGCCAGCAGGACGGATAGCTTCATGTGCCTCTTGAGCGTTCTTTGTCTTTCCTTGATAAACCCGGATCGCTTCGGAGAGATGGTCCTGCCCATAGAGTGATTTCGCTGCAAATCGTGCAGCGTTAATTGCTGATTGAGAGAGGTTAATAGAATCAGTTCGCATATAGGTGATGTAGCCACCTTCATAGAGGCCCTGTGCAACTCGCATTGTCAACGCAGCTCCCCAACCAAGGCGAGAGCCGGCATCTTGTTGCAATGTTGAAGTAGTAAATGGAGGTTTTGGCCGCTCGGTTCGCGGAGATTCATCCATTGATTTAACGCTGAGTTTCTGGCCTTCTAGCCCTGCAGTAAGTGATTTCGCTTTTACTTCATCAAGAAGCAGAATTTGGCCAACGCTTTTCTCTTTTAATCCGCCGTGATCATCGAAATCATTGGTAGTTGCCACTCTTTTGCCATCAACGGTCAGTAGGCGTGCTTTAAAACCCGCTTGGCACTCTGCAGTAATGTCCCACCAGGTAGATGAGATAAAAGCTATCCGCTCTCGTTCACGCTCAACTATTAGCCGCGTTGCAACTGATTGAACTCGACCTGCAGAGATTCGAGGCATAACTTTTTTCCAGAGAACTGGAGAGAGTCGATATCCATAGAGGCGATCGAGAATTCTTCGGGTTTCTTGAGCATCAACTAAACGTTGATCAATATCTCTTGTCTCATCTAAAGCCTTTAAAATTGCCTCTTTGGTAATTTCATTAAAAACCATCCGTTTAACGGGGACTTTAGGGCGCAATATCTCCATTAAGTGCCAGGCTATTGCTTCACCTTCACGGTCTTCATCTGTTGCAAGAATGAGCTCATCAGCATCTTTGAGAAGCTCTTTTAACTCTTCAACTTTTTTTCGTTTATCAGGATTTATCACATATAACGGGGCGAAATCATTTTCGATATCAACGCCCTCGCGTGACCAAGGAAATTTCTTTACCTCTTTAGGAATGTCCGCGGCTCGCTGTGGCAAGTCGCGGACATGTCCAATAGAAGCTTCAACGGTATAACCATCGCCAAGGTAGCTGCCAATCTTTTTGGCCTTTGCTGGAGATTCAACAATCACCAACTTGGTCAGTGATTTAGCCAAGGGATAACTCCTTACAGATGGTTATTACCAACTTATTTTCTGCTCTAGTTAGCCAATCACTGTTGATTGACGACGATTACGGATAAGCGCTCCGATGATTATTGCCAGTGCAACAAGTGCGATGCTGGTGCTAACCGTAGAGTTCTCATCAATAGCGAGAGCAACAATTGCTGGAGTAACAAGAAGTCCAACAAGGTTCATAACTTTAATAAGTGGGTTGATGGCAGGGCCAGCGGTATCTTTAAATGGATCTCCGACGGTATCGCCAATAACAGTTGCAGCATGTGCATCAGAGCCTTTACCGCCGTAATGTCCATCTTCAACCATCTTCTTTGCGTTATCCCATGCGCCACCTGAGTTAGCTAGGAATACCGCCATCAAAGTTCCAGTACCGATAGATCCAGCTAGGTATGCACCAAGTGCGCCAACGCCAAGACCAAAACCAACAGCGATTGGGGCTAAGACAGCGAGGAGACCAGGTGTAATGAGCTCACGGAGTGAATCTCGAGTACAGATATCAACAACGCGACCGTATTCAGGCTTCTGAGTTCCATTCATAATTCCTGGGAATTTCTGGAATTGGTTACGGACCTCCATAACAACTGCTCCCGCCGCGCGAGATACAGCGTTCACTGCAAGACCTGAGAAGAGGAAGACAACTGCTGCACCGATAATCAGGCCAACCAGGTTGCTTGGGTTGGCAACATCAATAATTCCTTGAAGTGCAAGGTCAGTGACCTCTTTGCCTTTCTCAAGTACGGATTTTTCGATGGCAGCGGTAAATGCACCAAATAGCGCGGTAGCTGCGAGAACTGCAGTTGCAATTGCAATTCCTTTTGTAATTGCCTTTGTTGTATTACCAACAGCATCAAGTGAGGTAAGAATCTTTGCACCATCACCTTTAACATCTCCTGACATCTCAGCAATTCCTTGAGCGTTATCAGAGATAGGGCCAAAGGTATCCATTGCCACAATGACACCGACTGTTGTTAAAAGACCAGTACCGGCGAGTGCAACAGCAAAGAGTGAGAGGATGATTGTTCCGCCACCTAGTAAGAAGGCGCCAAATACCGCTGATGCGATGAGAAGTGCTGAATAGACAGCTGATTCAAAACCAACAGAGATACCAGCAAGAATTACTGTTGCAGCGCCTGTCTGTGATGAGGCAGCAACATCATTAACTGGGCGCTTTCCAACTTCAGTAAAGAAGCCGGTAAGCATCTGAATAGCAGCTGCAAGAACAATTCCAATAACTACAGCGCTAAATGCAAATACTCGCGGATTGAGAGTAATTTCCTTTATCTTCTCTGAGACACCTGGTAGCGCTGCAAAGGTATTTGGAAGGTAGGTAAATGTTGCCAACCCAACAAATAGCGCGCTAATTACCGCAGATAGATAGAAGGATCGATTGATCGCGTTCATTGCAGTCTTATCTGTTGAACGGAGGCGAGTGATAAAGATTCCGATAATCGCAGTAATAATTCCAATTGCAGGAACGATAAGTGGATAGATAAGCCCTGAATCACCAAAAGCTACTGAACCTAAAATAAGAGCTGCAACAAGTGTTACCGCATAAGATTCAAAGAGATCTGCCGCCATACCGGCGCAATCACCGACGTTATCTCCAACATTGTCAGCAATTGTTGCAGGATTTCTTGGATCATCTTCAGGAATACCTTGCTCAACTTTTCCAACGAGGTCAGCGCCAACATCTGCTGCCTTAGTGAAGATACCTCCACCAACGCGCATAAACATTGCCAACATCGCTGCGCCAAATCCAAAACCTTCAAGAACTGTTGGGGCATCTGCCTTATAGAGAAGTACAACAACAACAGCTCCCAGAAGACCTAAGCCGACGGTGAGCATTCCAACTACGCCACCGGTTCGGAAAGCAATCTCTACTGCTTTTTGAGCAGATCCTTGTCGAGCCGCCTCAGCAACCCTTACATTGGCTCGGACTGCAAGCCACATTCCTTGATAACCAACATAGGCAGAAAATCCTGCGCCGATAAGAAAGAAAACTGATCGTCCGATTTTTACATCCATATCGCCAGGAAGAGCGAAGAGGAGGGCGAAGACGATCGCTACAAAGTAAGAGAGGGTTCGGAACTGTCTGGCGAGGTAGGCGGCGGCGCCTTCTTGTACTGCCGCTGCAATCTCCTTCATACTCTCAGTTCCCTCGTTTTGAGTCAGCACCTGCGCCCGGAGCGCATAAGCGATGGCGAGGGCTAGAAGCGCTACGCCGAGGATGACGTAAGCAATTGTCAGGTTATTACCCGTGACTTGCACGAGTGAAGTCGAGGCCGCAAAGGCTTGCATATCTCCTCCGATGGAGAAATTCGGGTCAGCCCCGTCCGGGCTGAGCACAATAGGCGAGAGTGTAAGTCACTCATTCCTGATTTCGGAAATAAATAGGTATCCCCACAGTTAAAGTGAGCTCCTATGTGGTGGATTTCTATCCCGGGGTTAGAGTTTCTCAACCCAGAGTGGATCATCGGGACCCTTGGGGTTATTGGGGTTCTCACTGTACTTTTTGTTGAGACCGGCTTACTCGTGGGCCTTGTTCTGCCAGGTGATTCGATGCTCTTTCTGGCAGGGATCGCGGCCTCAGGGACGGCAGTCGCCACCATTGGGGTCAAGCTTCCGCTCAATGTTTTATTGATAGGTGTGCCGATCGCAACATTTTTAGGATCGCAACTTGGCTACTACATCGGTAGAAAATTTGGGCCCAAAATATTTAATAGGCCGGATGGAAAGTTTTTTACCCAACACCGAGTCGAGCAGACCGAACAATGGCTTCTTCGATATGGGGTTGGTAAAGCCTTATTCCTCTCTCGATTTATCCCAGTCGTTAGGACTTTAATTAATCCGATCTGTGGAGTTGCGCGGATTGATGTTATGAAATTTGCTATCGCTAATGCCGTCAGCGCAACAATCTGGGGGGCAGGCTTTATCTATCTTGGTTATGTTGTTGGCGAGCGCATTGAAGGGTCAGTTGATAGATACCTACTGCCTATAACTATTGTCGTGATAGTTTTAAGTTTTACTCCAGTACTCATAGAGTATTTTCGGGAGCGGAAAAAAAGAAAGTAAGGTTTTATTTTTAGAGATTTAAATCTTTAAGGGTAAAAGCTGACCGATACTCTAAACCTGCGTTATTGATCGCTTCTTTAGCTGCTCGTTCAACAATAACCGCAACGCCGACCACAATCGCACCCGCCTCCTTCAACGCAGTAATGGCTGTTAAGACAGAGCCACCAGTTGTTGAGGTATCTTCAACTGCTAGCACTCGACGACCTGCAACATCTGGTCCTTCAATTCTTCTCTGAAGGCCATGTGCTTTCTCTGCTTTACGGACAACAAAGGCATCAAGTTTTCGACCTTTTTGAGAGGCGGTATGCATCATCGCTGTTGCTACTGGATCAGCTCCTAAAGTTAAACCGCCAACTGCTTCATAATCTAAATCTTCTGTTAGCTCTAACATCACTTGACCTACCAAGGGAGCTGCAGTTGCATCGAGAGTGATTCTTCTTAGATCGATGTAGTAATCCGCCTCTTTACCCGAAGATAAGGTAACTTTCCCATGGACAACGGCCTTTTTTAAGATCTCATCTTTCAATAGTTCTTTAGAGTTATTACTCGACATTATTTATCGCCAGCTCTCTTCTTGATCTTTATCAAGAATTTGGTCCTATTTGGAAGTTATCTGATCGGATAATCTCTTTTTTCGGTCTTCTAATTAAAGCTCGTTGGGATGAGATACCTGTTGCGCTAAGAAGTGCATCCACTTCAAGCCGGAGTTTGGCCACTTCTAACGCCATATTTGCCATAGCTGATTCAAGTTCCAATATTTTTTTAATTCCTGCCAGATTTATTCCTTCGTGGGTCCAACTCTGAATATTGCGTAGAAGTGCGATATCTCGAAGTGAGTAACGACGACCTCTTCCTTGAGTGCGAGATGGTGAGACTAAACCGAGTCGATCATATTGGCGGAGAGTTTGAGGGTGCATTCCAGATAATTGGGCTGCTATAGAAATAACATAGAGAGCTGCTTGGCTATCTAACTCTTCATTTTTCATAAATTTAATCGCTTAAGAGTTTGCTCGGGTGAGCCATTGGTCGCGAGGGTTAAATTCTTCGGTTTCTTTCGCAAATACCTCTAAAGCTTTCTTTGCGCCACTTTCTAAACGTTGTGGAACTTGCACTTCAAGAGTTACTAAAAGATCTCCGGTATTAACACCTTTTTTAACGCCGCGATCTTTTACACGTAAAGTTTTTCCATTAGGCGCTCCCGCTGGAATACGGAGTTTTACTTCATCGCCTGAAAGCGTGGGAACTGAAATATCGGCGCCAAGTGCTGCCTCTGTAAAAGTTATTGGAAGAGTTATTGTTAAATGATCGCCTTTCCTGCCAAAGATCGGATGCGGCGCCACTTGAACAATAATGTAGAGATCTCCGGGGCCAGCCTCTCCGGGGCCTCCTCTACCTCTGACTCGAATTTTTGCGCCATCGCTAACTCCTGCAGGTATCCGAGTTGTTATTGTTGTTGGAGCATTACCTTGTCCAGAGAGTTGAAGTGTTATCTCTTTACCAAAAATACTCTCTCGAAATGTGAGTGATGCTTGGGTCTGGATATCAGGACCTTTTCGCGGCGCTCTCCTGCCTCCAAAAAGTGAGGAGAAGATATCTCCTCCTTGGGAGAAGAGATCATTGAAATCACCCGAGTATCCGCCTTGGCCACCAGGAGCGCGAAAAGCCCCTGATTGATAGAGCTGACGGGCTTCATCGTATTCACTTCTCTTCTTCTCATCGCCAAGAATTTCATAGGCTTCAGAGACCTCTTTAAAACGATCTTCTAACTTTTTATCGCCTTTGGTTTTATCTGGGTGAAGTTCTCTCGCCAAATTTCTATATGTTTTTTTGATCGTTGCAGCATCAGCGCTTTTCGAAAGGCCAAGTACTGCATAAAAATCTTTCTCGTATAGATCGCGCGCTGCCATGATTATTCTGGATCTGTCACCGTAACGCGTGCGGGACGGAGGATCCTCTCCTTATAGGAGTAGCCAGGTTGCAAGATTTTAGTCACAGTCTCTTCTCTCACATCGGGCGATTTTTCGTGGAGCATC
>JAQCKU010000044.1 GCA_027592195.1 Actinomycetota bacterium | reverse complement strand
AAAGAGGGTCTTAAAGCAGCGATAAAGAGGTCGATGCTTTATGCCACAAATGTTCGAGAAGTTGTTACCGATGGAACACTTGGAGATCGAATATACCGACTTCAATTGATGGCCCGAAGTGGGTATGACCTTTTGATTGCGGTAGGTACTGCCAATGCGCGAGCGGTTGAAAGAGTAGCCCTTGAATTTCCAGACCTTGAATATGCTCTTATCAATGATGGGTCTATCAGTGGAGTTAATGTTGCCTGCCTTATCTATGATGAGCGGCAAGAGGCCTATATGGCTGGTTTTACCGGAGCTCTACTAAGTAAATCAAAAGAGTTAGTTTTCATCGGATCAAATAAAGCTGAAGTTGATCGTTTGGGCAAATTCTTCCTTCAAGGCGTTAGAGCTGCAGGAAATCAGGTTTCAGTTATAAATCTCACCATAACAGAGAGCTTTGGCGAAATTATCTCTTCACAAGGAGATATCGTTTATTCAACCTGGAGCCAAGATTCTTCTATATTAAATCAGATAATTCTTCTAAATCAAGAACGGCGCAGAGCCGATCAGATAAAGTTGATTGCGAGAGAACCTGATCAATACTTCACTAAATTGCAGATAGCAAGGCCTCATATTATTTTTACAATAGAGCGAGATGTTACAAAGGCAATAAATCTAGTTATCCGGGGACTCTTAACAGACTCTCATGTATTAAACATTATCGATAGTGAAAAGGATATTTTTGGAAAACGATTCTCTTTTGCCAATGGTGGCTTACAAATAAAATTTGAGAAAAAAGTTAGTGCAAAAAAACGAGAGAAGATTAGCCGTGAGATTGAAAAATTCAAACAAAAAGAGATTAAGTTTTAAGTTCTACTTATAAGAGAAAGGATCTGGATATGTCAAAGAAGATGGATAGCCAGAGTCTGAGCGAAGGTATTTGGAATACTCTTCATCAGGAAGCAGTGAAAGTGATGAGAGGCGCTTATGCGCCTTACTCCAAATTCAAAGTTGGCGTAGCGGCCATTGTGGATGATGGTCGGATTGTTACTGGCTGCAATGTTGAAAATGCAAGTTATGGTGTTGGTTTATGTGCCGAGTGTGGCCTCGTTTCAGATTTAGCAGCATCAGGAGGAGGTCGACTAATCGCTCTCACCTGTGTTGATGGTGAAGGAAATTTTCTGCAACCATGCGGTCGATGTCGCCAGTTACTATTTGAATTTGGTGGAAATGATCTTCTCATCTCAACTCCAGAAGGTCCAAAGCCGCTCTCATATCTACTGCCTTGGGCTTTTGGCCCTGATAATTTGGAAGATAAATGAGATCTCCAGCGCAGCTACAGACCTTCCTTGCCAATCCAAATCTGGCAAAAATTCCAACCCCAGAGCAGGTTAAGAAATTACCAAAAGCGCTCCTTCATGATCATTTAGATGGTGGGCTAAGGCCTGAAACTATTATTGAGTTAGCAGATGAAATTGGCTATAAAAAACTTCCAAGTAAGGATCCGATTGAGTTGGCAAAATGGTTTGAGGAGGCGTGTAACTCAAAATCTCTTGTTAGATATTTAGAGACATTTGATCACACAATTGCTGTGATGCGTACCCCCAAAGCGCTAAGACGAGTTGCTAGAGAGTGTGCTATCGATTTAGCCAGAGATGGTGTGGTTTATGCAGAGGTACGTGGCGCACCTGAACTCTTTACTGGATCTGATATGTCTATGGAAGATGTTGTTAAGGAAACAATTATTGGTTTTAGTGAAGGCGTTGAAATCGCTCAAGATGAAGGAAATTTAATTCGCGTCGAGTCGCTACTCTGTGGGATGAGGCAGAATAATCTCAGTAAGCAAGTTGCGGAGTTGGTAGTTAAATTTCGAGATAGAGGCGTTGTAGGTTTTGATATCGCCGGACCAGAAGATGGATTTCCGCCAACGTTACAACAAGATGTCTTTGATTATCTTCGTCGGGAGATGGCTCATTTTACGATCCATGCTGGCGAGGCTTACGGACTTCCTTCTATTTGGGAAGCGATTCAGCTTTGTGGTGCTGAGCGGTTAGGACATGGCGTTCGAATTATTGATGATATCGATAGATCTGGATCTGAAATTAAGCTGGGAAGGTTAGCTTCTTATCTGCGAGATCGAAGAATTCCACTTGAGCTCTGTCCAACATCAAATCTCCAGACAGGAGCTGCACAGAGTTTTGGCGAGCATCCAATAGGGATTTTAAATGAACTTCGCTTTAGAGTGACTTTAAATACTGATAACCGGTTAATGAGTGCAACTTCAATGAGTAATGAAATGAATCAATGTGTAAAACACTTTAACTGGAATTTTTCTGATCTGCAGCGAGTGACGATTAATGCGCTGAAAAGTGCTTTTATTCCATTTGAGGAACGGTTAGAGATTATCGAAAAAGTTGTAAAACCAAGATTTGCTGAAATCTCAGCTCAGTAATTTAAATTCCTATTGGGTGCCAGATTGTTTTATAATCCATAAAAGCTAGAATTCGCTCTGGGGAAACTTTCGTATCAAAATTTCCAATTCGCTTAAGATTTGATGTTGCAGCTTTACGAATTTCAATTTCACTCTTCTTATCTAGGGATGTTATATCCATCCCTGAAATCTCCATATGTGATGCAAGCCAGGGTGCAAGCTCTTTTTGATTGCCGGTCAGAATATTGATTACTCCAGCTGGTACATCCGAGGTGGCAAAGACTTCACTCATTGTTACCGCTGAAAGTGGGTATCTCTGGCTTGCGATTAAGAGCGCGCTATTTCCACTAGCAATAATCGGAGCAAGGGTCTCTACCAATCCAAGAAGTGATGGTGCATCCGGGGCGAAGGCGCCAACAACACCAATGGGTTCTGGAGAGGTGAAGTTATAAAAAGGTCCATTGATCGGGTTCTCACCACCTGCTATCACCGAAATTTTATCGGTCCAACCGGCATACCAGATCCATAGATCAATAGCCTGGCTTACCTGCAGATCTGCACTTTTCTTCGGAAGACCTTCTAAAGCGATGATCTCTTCGACAAATTGCTCTCGACGACCTTCCATAATTTCAGCGATACGGTAGAGAATCTGACTCTTATTAAATGCTGTTGCGCTCTGCCATTTAATTAATCCATTTTTTGCGGCAAGAACTGCCTCTCTTAAATCTTTACGAGATGCCAAGGCTAGATTAGCTAAAAATGTTTTTGAGTTAGCTTTATTGACTCGGTAGCTTCGTCCAGATTCACTTCGAACAAATGCGCCATTAATAAATAATTTATTAGTTTTCAACACCTCGATACGATCACTCATTACCTGACCAACTTTCTCGAAGGAGATTTGGCGCTAGCTTCATTTCTAAGCAGATAAGAGGCAAGGCCATGGCGGCCACCTTCGCGCCCCCAACCAGATTCTTTATAGCCGCCAAAGGGACTTGCAGGATCAAATTTATTAAAGGTATTGGACCAGATCACGCCAGCTTTTAATTCTTTTGCTACCCAGAGAATGCGAGAACCCTTCTCGCTCCAGATTCCGGCTGAGAGGCCAAAAGGGGTGTTGTTAGCCTTTTCAATAGCTTCTTGGGCAGTTCGGAAGGTAAGAATTGAAAGCACGGGGCCGAAGATCTCTTCTCGAGCGATCCGATGAGCCATAGTGACATCAGTAAAGATTGTAGGCGGGTACCAGAAACCCTTCTTTGGCAGTGAGCTCTCTGGTTGCCAAGAGATCGCACCTTCTGCGGCGCCAGCACGAGTGAGAGTCTGAATTTTTTGAAGCTGCGCCTTTGAATTGATTGCACCAAGGTCAGTATTTTTATCGAGGGGATTGCCAACACGAATTTTCCCCATCCGATTTTTGAGTTTTTCAAGAAATTCATTATAGATATTTTCCTGGATGAGCAGGCGCGATCCAGCGCAACAGACATGTCCTTGATTAAAAAATATTCCATTGATGATTCCCTCTACCGCCTGATCAAGAGGAGCATCATCGAAAACAATATTTGCTCCTTTCCCACCTAACTCCAATGAGAGTGGTTTACCGGTGGTTGCTAGTGAGAGGGCAATTGCTTTTCCTACTTCAGTGGATCCGGTAAAGGCAACTTTATCGATACCTCGATGAGCGATGATCTCTGCTCCGGTTTTTCCATCCCCGGTAACAATATTTACAACTCCGGGTGGAAGATCGGCTTCTTGGCAGATCTCTGCAAAGAGTAAGGCGCTCAATGGGGTGGTCTCTGCAGGTTTTAAAACTACTGTATTTCCTGCTGCTAAAGCTGGCGCTATTTTCCAAGCAAGCATTAGGAGTGGAAAATTCCAAGGAATTATCTGACCGGCAACGCCATGAGCTCTAGGAGCGATGCCTAGCCCGGCATAATCTAATTTATCGGCCCAACCTGCATGATAGAAAAAATGTGAAATAGCTAATGGAATATCAACATCACGAGTCTCACGGATAGGTTTTCCATTATCCAATGATTCTATGATGGCAAATTCGCGGGCTCGCTCCTGCATCAATCGGGCAATTCTGTAAAGATATTTACCGCGCTCTTTTGCTGGAAGTTTAGACCAAACTTTCTTATATGCACCTGAAGCAGCTTTTACTGCAAGATCAATATCAACTTTACTTCCAACGGCTACTTTTGCCAGGATTTCCTCGGTAGCTGGATTGATTGTGGCAAAGGTTTTTCCACTACGGGAGGAGGTGAATTTTCCATTAATAAAATGTCCGTAGCGCTCAGCTATCTTTACAATAGAGGTCGACTCAAGGGCGGGAGAGTATTGAAATTCGTTAGATTCCTTATTCATACCTCACCACCTTCTTTAGCTTTGATATCCACGCCAGAAAATTTCTCTTACATCCTTGAGAAGTCTATTAGATAATTAATCAAGGGTCACATAGTTAGAGCTGGCATAGTAGCCATCCCGAGCTTTCATCCGCTGCATCAGCAGATCATTTACAAGAGCACTCGCTCCAATTCGGAAATATTTTGGAGACAACCATTGACTTCCTGCAATCTCGTTGACGAGGACTAGTTGCTTTATTGCATCTTTGGTATTTCTAATCCCCCCAGCAGGTTTTACCCCAATTTGAATACCAGAGAGATTCATGAAATCTCGAACTGCTTCCAGCATAATGAGCACAACTGGAGCAGTAGCAGCTGGTGAAATTTTTCCGGTGCTAGTTTTGATGAAATCTGCACCGGCGAGGCAAGCTAGATAAGAAGCTTTTCTTACATTGTCATAGCTGACTAATTCACCAGTTTCTAGTATCACCTTAAGGTGAACATCATCGCCACATTGAGATTTAATAGTAACGATTTCATCAAATACATCTTGGTAGCTTCCTGATAAAAAAGCTCCCCGGTCAATCACCATATCAATTTCACTAGCTCCATCAGATATGGCATCACGGGTATCTTGGATCTTTACAGCCATCGATGCTCTACCTGCAGGAAATGCAGTTGAAACGGCAGCGATGGGAAGATCGGATCCACCAATCTGGTCTAAATGATTTCGAGCGATTTTAACTTTGTCGTTGTAGACGCAGATCGCACCTACTCTTCCCAGAGTTTTATCAAATGGATCAGGGTGTAGCCCTTTATTACAGAGAGCACGGATTTTTCCATCAGTATCTGATCCCTCCAAAGTGGTTAGATCCACCATAGAAAGGGCTAAATCAATTGCCCATCTCTTGCTCTCATTTTTAATACTTCTTGTAGCTAGATAGCCAGCTCTCTCTTCAACTCCAATTTGATCAATACCAGGAAGTGATGAGAGAAACTTAAGAAGTGATTTCTCGCTGGTGATTCCCAGTGATTTAGCTCGTTCTGGGAAAGCATGGGTGGCGGCCATGGCGATGAGCTTATCGAAGAATTTTCTCTAGCAGTGAAGTAATTTCACTGCCAAGGTCTTCCAAAATTCTCTTCGCTTGAGATTTCTCTGCAACCACCTCTAGATAACATTTGATTTTTGGCTCAGTTCCACTCGGTCGGATGATGAGCCTAACTTTAATGGCGCTACTTTCCACTCCTTGAGAGGCTAAAAAGATTCGGATCCCCTCTGTTGCTGGAAGATCGCCTCTTGGTTTGGCGAGATTTTCGATAGATTCAATTGAAAATCCAGCTAATTCCAATGGAGGGGTAGTTAAGAAAAAATCTAAAACTTTATCGATCACCGTTAGATCTTTTAATCGGATTGAAATTTGACTGGTCCCATAGAAACCATACCTGTTCCAGATTTCATCTAGGTAAGTCGAAATGCCCTCTCCTCGAGCTTTTAAGTGAGATGCTAAATCTGTTAGGAGAAGTGCAGTGCTAATTCCATCTTTATCATTGACGCAATCAGGAGCAACTGCATAACCTAGCGCTTCTTCATAACCAAATGTCAGCTGATCTACTTTTGCTAGCCATTTAAATCCAGTTAGCGTCTCTTTAAAGTCAATTCCGTAGCTCTCTGCAATTCGCGCTAAAAGCGAGGAAGAGACGATTGAATTAGCAAAAACGCGCTTATTACCTGGAGTGGGAGGGAAATTTTCGGCGAGGTAGCGCCCAAGAATAAATCCAATTTCATCACCTCGAAGAATCCTCCAACCGCCATCGTCTTTGATTGCTACAGCGCAGCGATCTGCATCAGGGTCATTGGCTAAAACAATATCTGCATCCCAATCTCTCCCAGCATTAATGGCAAGATCCATAGCTCCAGGTTCTTCAGGATTAGGAAATTGAACGGTAGGAAAATCTGGATCTGGCTGGTTTTGAGAGTCGACCAAAATAGGTTGTGCAAAGCCGGCAGCGCGAAAGACCGATTGCAAGGTTTCACTTCCCACTCCATGCATTGCGGTGTAAACAACTTTAATTTCACCTGGTTTTTTAACAAGTGAAGCAGTTTTATGGATATAGCGCCGGATGATTGATTCATCAACAATTTTAAAATTTTGAAGACGTGTGAGTTCCCGAACTGACTTAATTTTTGCAATTTCAGCTGAAATTTCTAGATCAGAAGGGGAGATTATCTGAGATCCGTTATATTTAATCTGATCTACCGTCTTACCTAAATAGACTTTATAGCCATTATCTGAGGCTGGATTATGGCTAGCGGTCACCATAATCCCAACATCAAGGTTTAGCTCTTTGAGAGTAAAAGCAAGTACTGGAGTTGGTAAAGGGCGGGGCAGAAGATAAACATCAAATCCCATCCCAGCAAATATCTCAGCGCTATCGTTGGCAAAATCTTCTGAACCGTATCGAGCATCTCTACCAATAACTATGGAATTTAATTTACGATCGCGCATGTAGAGGGCAATTCCTGCAGCTACTCGAGCCACTACAGCGCGATTCATCTGAGAGGGACCAGGACCTAATCGTCCCCGTAGCCCTGCAGTACCGAATTGGAGAAATCCTTGAAATGCTCGATTTAACTCAAAGAGATTATTCTCATCTAAATATTTCAAAAGCTCTGTAGCAGTATCTGGATCAGGATCATCTGCAATCCAGGCAATAATTTCTTCTCTTAGCTGCTCAGTTATTGGTTGTAGCTCATCTTCAATAACTGGCCCCTGATCGCTCATAGCTCCTAATTTAATCGAGATTAATCTAAATCGATAACCGGTCGTGCTCGAAGATCATCGACATACTGGGTAGGTGCTCCCGCTATCTCAGCTGCATCAGTCATAATCTTCAAATATCGATAGCTAGGAAAGCCACCTTCGTATGAGTTGAGTACATAGACCCAACAGAGATGGCTCTGGGATAAGGTCTCAACTCGAAGGTGAATTTTGGAGTAGAGGTTGAGCTCAGCGCCCTCCCAATTATCAAGAGCTACTTCATCTTCCTCAGTTAAATCATAGATAGAAACATAAACTGCGCTATCGACATCTTCCACAATTGTTGCGATCGAACCTTCCCAGCCAAATTCTTCACCGCCAAAAGTTATTCGCCAACCATGCAACCATCCGTTGCCACGGTGAGGAGAATGGGGCGCACGAATTCGCATCTGCTCCGGGTCTAAGTTGGAGCCATACGCTGCATAGAGGGCCATAATCTTTTTTAAATAGCGCTAGCTCTACTCATCATCTTCGATGATGCAAAGCGTGCTCCCGCTTGTAACGCTCGCTCCAATAGCGACATTGATGGCAGAAATCCGTCCTGATTTATGCGCAGTAAGTGGTTGCTCCATCTTCATAGCCTCTAAAACTATTAAGAGATCTCCTGACTGCACGAGATCTCCCTCTGCTACAGCGATCTTCACCACCGTACCCTGCATTGGAGAGATAACGCCATCGCCAACGCTACCTGTAAATGCGCTCTGAGAATTCTTACGAGTTCGTTTTGGAATTTGATTATCTGAAAAAATGGAAAGATTAAATTTCTTTCCATCTAATTCAACGATGAGATCTTCTCTTAAAGGTGGAGTCGCCTCACTAGAGCCAGATGAAGAAGTAAAGGCAGGTATCTCATTGTTAAACTCATTTTCAATATAGCTGGTGTAAACCTTAAATGTATCGGTGAAATTCTTATCTTCAAGGATTGCGCGATGGAAGGGGAGCGCTGTTGCCATTCCTTCAATCTGGAATTCTTTGAGCGCTCGACGGGAACGCTCGAGCGCCTCTTTTCTAGTAGCTCCAGTAACAATTAATTTCGCCAATAAAGAGTCAAAATTACCTCCTATCCGATCACCTTCTTGAAACCCAGCGTCAACGCGAATTCCAGGACCTGAGGGAGCTACCCATCGTGAGATAACTCCAGGCGCTGGCAGAAAAGATCTTCCTGGATCTTCGCCATTAATTCTAAATTCGATGCTATGGCTACGGATCTGCGGATCTTTATCAGAGATTTTCTCTCCCATAGCAATTCGAAATTGTTCACGGACCAGATCCAAACCTGTGACTTCTTCGCTGACCGGATGTTCAACTTGTAACCGGGTATTTACTTCAAGAAATGAAATGGTTCCATCGACTCCAATAAGAAATTCACAGGTGCCTGCCCCGATATAGCCAGCCTCTTTCATAAGAGCTTTACTTGAGTTGTAAAGCTTGGCAATTTGATCCTCAGATAAAAATGGGGCAGGTGCTTCCTCTACTAATTTCTGATGGCGACGTTGTAGTGAACAATCTCGAGTACTAACTACAATCACATTGCCATGGCTATCTGCCAGAACTTGGGTCTCTACATGGCGGGGCTTATCAAGATACCGCTCAACAAAGCATTCACCTCTACCAAAGCCAGCGATCGCCTCTCGTACTGCGGATGCAAATAGTTCAGGTATCTCCTCAATCGTCCAGGCAACTTTTAAGCCTCTACCACCACCACCATGTGCTGCTTTAATTGCAACAGGAAGGCCATATTTTTTTGCAAAATCAATTACTTCATCTGCTGATTCCACCGGATCACTGGTGCCGGCAACAAGAGGGGCGCCAACTCTCTCTGCAATTTTACGAGCAGAGACTTTATCGCCTAGCGCTCTGATTGCAGATGGTGGTGGACCTATCCAGATCAATCCAGCGCCAATTGTCGCCTCTGCAAAATCAGCATTTTCCGAGAGAAAACCATAACCTGGATGAATCGCATCTGCCTTAACTCTCTTTGCAATCTCAATTATTTTTTTACTATTGAGATAAGTTTCGCTTCCAGTAACTCCATCAAGTGAGAAGGCCTCATCACAAGAAGCTACATGAAGGGAGTTTCGATCTTCTTCTGAATAGAGAGCAATTGATGTTAGCCCATGATCTTTACATGCCCTAGCAATCCGTATTGCTATCTCACCTCGGTTAGCGATCAGTATCCGTTTCATTTTCTAACTTACTCCTGTTTTCTCTTTATCAAGTAGATCAAACCAGCTATAGCCTAGTGAGGTAGTTACTTCACGTAAGAGCGGAAGTGATAATCCGATTACATTAGATGGCTCGCCCTCAATTGCTCTAATAAAAGGTGCGCTCATGCCATCTAGAGTAAAGCCACCAGCTACCTTTAACGGCTCACCTGTAGCAACGTAAGCAGAGATCTCTTCATCACTCATATCGGTAAAGTGCACTCGAGTAGAAACTATATTTGAAATCTCAATCTCTTGAGCCAGATCTATAAAACAATGACCTGTATGTAGCAGACCGCTCTTTCCACGAATTTCTTGAGATCTCTTAAAAGCGTTCTCTTCGCTCTCAGGTTTACCAAGAGAGCGCCCTTCAAATTCAAAGGTGGAATCACAACCGATAACAATTCCATTTTTTCTATCAATATTTTTAGCCACTGTATGTGCTTTAAGAATCGCAAGTGCAGTTACCAGCTCTGCTGGTGATAACGATTGATACTCTGCGAGCTCCTCATTAACGCCGCTAACAATAATCTCAGGTTTAATTCCTACCGACTCAAGAAGTCGCTTTCTCGATGGTGATCCGGAGGCGAGAATAATGGTAGGCATACGGGTAAAAACTCCTACCTTTTAAAATTTCGTAATTGAGGAGCGCCATATTGAGAACGCTTTACCGAAACTCTATTTAGCACAGCTTCCTCTTCTAGCTTTAGGTGCGCTAGCCCTCCCTCAATAATCTGGCGCTCTAACGAGCTAGGTTCTGGAGCAATTCTGATTTCTACAATTTTTCTCTCCATTACCTCAACCTTTCTTCTTTTATAGTTAGTTTGCTAGCGCAAAGATCTTTTTAAATTAGAGTGGAATATTTCCATGCTTCTTAGGAGGGAGAGAATCTCGTTTATTTTTTAAGGCACGAAGCGCTTTTGATATCGCCAATCTAGTTTCATGTGGCTCAATGACGGCATCGATATAACCTCGTTCTGCTGCCACATAGGGATTGGCGAGAGTATCTTCATATTCAGTGATGAGATCTTTTCTTAATTGATCTGGATCTTTCGACTCACTGAGCTCTTTGCGGTAAAGAATATTGACCGCTCCTTGTGCGCCCATAACTGCAATTTGAGCGGTTGGCCAAGCTAAGTTGATATCGGCTCCCAGATGTTTTGAGCCCATCACATCGTAGGCACCCCCGTAAGCCTTGCGGGTAATGAGAGTGATGAGCGGAACAGTTGCTTCGCCATAGGCGTAGAGCAATTTTGCACCGCGTCGAATAATTCCGTTCCACTCTTGAGAAGTTCCAGGAAGAAATCCAGGAACATCAACGAGGGTAATAATAGGAATTGAAAAAGCATCACAAGTTCGGACAAAACGAGCAGCTTTTTCACTGGCATCTATATCAAGGGTTCCAGCAAGCTGTAATGGTTGATTTGCAACAATTCCGACAGATTCGCCACCAACTCTGCCAAAACCTACAACCATATTCGGCGCAAAAAGTGAGTGAATGTCGAGAAATTCTCCATCATCAACGATCGCTTCAATAACTTTCTTCATATCGTAGGGCTGATTTGCCGAGTCAGGG
>JAQCKU010000043.1 GCA_027592195.1 Actinomycetota bacterium | reverse complement strand
TTGCTTTAAGCGAGACGAAAATACCTTTTCTCAAGATTTCTGTGATGAGCAAATCAGACTCGGAGAAAATATTAAGAAGAACTCTTCCACTTTCCGTCAGCTTTCCTTGAGAGAAATATCCAAATTCAGATAAAATCTCAAGAATCTTTTCAAAGGTACGAGGAATTACATTTCTTCTTAAACTTACCTTGTTTTCTAGGTTCTCTGTCTCTCGTTCAAGTCTTGTTATCTTCTCCATCTCTCGGGCATGAATCTCTCTATCAGGGCAGCCATGTGAGGGATGAGACCGCATTTCTCTTCGAATTTCACTGATCTTTTCAGAACGAAGTTCGAGCTCTTGATGTCTATTTTTAGCCCTGTGAGAGAGAGGAGATCTTTCAATCTCTTTAATCTCCAACCTCAATTTGAAATAACTTTCGAAATCACCAAGATGGCAGGAGATAGAAAATGCAGAGATCGCCTTTCTATTTCGAGCGATCTGTAGATTAAGATCCAATACAGATTTATCAGCTTGATACTGGGCAAATGAGAGCGCCAGAGACTCCTTAGCCCGTTCAACGCTCATCTTCTCGATTAGATTGGCGCTCATATTGTAGGAAGGAACAAAAGAAGATCTAAGCGGATAAGTTCTGGTTCCAGCCAGGCTAGCAGCCATCGCAGCATCAATTGAAGGTGACCACATTATGATCGAATTGCCTTCAATATCAATACCTCTACGACCAGCTCTCCCAGTTAATTGCGTGTACTCCCCCGGTGTAATAGCCACATGGGATTCGCCATTCCATTTAATTAATTTCTCCAGAATCACAGTTCGAGCGGGCATATTGATCCCTAGAGCCAAAGTCTCTGTGGCAAAAACGATTTTTAAATACCCCAGCTGAAAAAGCCCCTCTGTGATTTCTTTAAATAATGGCAACATCCCTGCATGGTGAAGTGCAATTCCTTTCTCCAAGGCTTGTTGCCATTCTTCAAACTTGAGAATTTTTAAATCTTCTCCAGCAAGATGACTTGTTCTTGAACTTACATAATCCCTTATTGCTATTTTTTCTAAAGCCGTTGTTAAATTGAGTCCATCTCGTACCGCTCTCTGCGCCGCTGCATCACACCCTGCTCGAGAAAAAATGAAAAATATGGCTGGAAGATAATCATCGTTTGCAAGCCTTGTTATGAGAGCGTTTTTATCAAGGAAACCTGAATTCCTACCTCGAACGCTACGGCTATCTAACTCCCGCTTCTCTGCCTTCAAAAGTTCACGGTTTATTTTCCCGGGTGATTCAAATAGATCCAGTAGGCGATGACCAACTAGAACATGTTGATAGAGGGGAACGGGTCTTATCTCGCTCACTATTATCGAGGTCCTTCCTCGAACTGATGATAACCAATCTCCAAATTCCTCTACGTTGGACACAGTGGCAGAGAGAGAGACAATCTTAATTTCAGGATCTAGATGAATCAAAATTTCTTCCCATACTGCGCCTCTAAATTTATCTGCCAGAAAATGAACTTCATCCATTACGACATAGGACAAATCATCTAACGTAGAGGAATTGGCATAAATCATATTTCTTAAAACTTCAGTAGTCATCACCAGGATCGGCGCTTCAGAATTTAAATTCGAATCCCCAGTTAGAAGCCCGACTTGGTTAACCCCATGCTTCTCAACCAGATCGTTATATTTTTGGTTTGAAAGCGCTTTGACGGGGGTTGTGTAAAAACATTTACTTCCTGAATTCAAGGCTAAATGCGTTGCGAACTCTCCCACAATGGTTTTACCTGAACCAGTTGGAGCCGCAACCAATACACCATTGCCATCTTCAAGTTGATGACAGGCCTGGATTTGAAATTCATCAAAATCAAATGGGAAAAGGGCATGAAAGTTTTCCGTTAAGGGATATCGACTACGCTCTTTGCTTTTTTGATAGGCAAGAGAAGGCGAAATTTCATTCATCATTATTAATAGGTAGAGGCCGCTCGATTGGAGTAACTTCATCAACACTTGTCTGGGAAGTTTTTTTACCTTTACGTCGATCAAGAAGAATTGAGACTCCTCCGGCACCAAAATATAGAAGTGTGAGCGGTACGGCTAAAGCACTCATAGTAATCGGATCCCCGGTTGGTGTTAGAGCAGCGGTGAAGAAGAAAATTCCAAAAACCGCGATACGCCAAGGTTTTAACATTCGTCTACCAGATAGAGCACCAACTAAATTAAGAGAGACGAGAATAATTGGAAGTTCAAAGGCTATGCCAAAGATGAGGATCAATCTAAGAACAAAATCTAAATATTCATCAAATCGGACCAAGTTCTCCAATGATGAAGGCGTGAAACCAAGCAAAACCTCCACCGCCAATGGAAGAATAAAAAAGCCAAGTGCAACTCCAGAGAGAAAGAATGGAGTCGCAAAAGATATGAAACCTATCGCATATCGCTTCTCCTTCTTATGCAACCCAGGCGCTAAAAAAGCCCAAAACTGATAGAGCCAGAAAGGAGTAGCTAGAACAATTCCGGCAATGAGTGCCACCTTGATTTTCAAATTCAATGGACCAAGCACTCCACCAACAAACAGATTATCGCATTGATTAGTTCCAAGCCGTCTACTCTCAGCAAGATCGCAAATAGGTAAAGTTAATTGATCAACGATTGGATTATAAAAAAACCAACCGATCAAAGAAAAGAGAAGTATAAATATTGACGCACGAACAATCCTTTTACGAAAATCCGCTAGATGCTCTAAAATCGGCATCCTTGCTTCATTCGTGCTCAATTTTGCAATCCTTGCTGTAAATGAAAGAGGGAACTATTTTGGCGATTCTTCTTCGCCTTCTTCTTTCTTATCTTCAACTTCCATAGCTTTAATTTCAGATTTGAAAATACGCATTGAGCGACCTAAGGCTCTTGCAGAGTCTGGAAGTCTTTTGGCGCCAAATAGAAGAAGTGCAAGAATCAAAAGAACAAGAATGGTTTGACCGCTGGTTAATAATAGAACAGGCATGATTCCTCCGATAGCGCCGTAAGAGGTCTTTAGTTTATCAGCGATCACTCGATCAGCAAGACTTCCAAAAACCCTATCTTTTAAGCCTTCTAAAGCGGTATCGCAGAGAGATAGCCATCGATTTCCACTCTTATGGCATTGCTCTCCTCCTGGGTAAGATCAGGAAAACTGATCTCTCTGGAAACAGGCGCTAACGTTCTAATTAACCATTCTCTCTCCCAGAATTTCAGAAGAAAGTTTACTCCTTTTGAATCGATCTCAACTTGTTGATCAAGAAATTCACTAAAACGTAAGAGCCACCATTTCTCACTGAGGGAAATCTTTACTTTAATCAAAGTTGGATCACTTCTTGAGATGGGAATATCAAATGGCAATTCATAAACATCTCCCAGTACAACTTGATCCATTCGGGAAAGGTGAAATATTCTTCTTCCTTCCTTTTCGATATCAATACCCTCAAACATTGGTATCGAATTTTGCCAGAAATGATTCAGGGCGAAGATTTGTCGATCTACTGTTTTTCTCCCATTGCTATCAACGTAATTAAAATGCAATACTCTTTTTTCAACTATTGATCTAGTAATCAAAGTTAGAGCATCATTAACTCCCTCGTCTTCTATATTAACTATTGAGGTGGGAGTTAGAGAGCTTTGCAGCTTTTTATGGAGGCCGTCGATGAGTGCTGGGTGAATATTCAAATTCTTAGCAGTGGATTTCAATATTTCTAGTCCCATAGAAACGGCGATCAAATCTTGAAAAGAAATAGCCCGAGGTTTATCTAGTACCAGGGGATCGAAAACTTCAATGAAGCCATCTTCAATCGATAAATCTATCAAAATATCGGGTGTGTAACCGGGCAAACCACAGATAAAAGCAATTTCGAGATCTCTTTGAATCTGGAAAGGTTCAACGCCGTATTGATTAGCTAAATCTTCAATAAGATATCGACCACCTCTGATCATAGGAATTAAATCTAGGATTCGATTAATTCTTTCAATCGCGCTCTCTTTTCCTCGCTTGCCGTTTCTAACATTATCCATTTCGAAGCATCCTTACATATGCAGAGAATTCTTGCTTAATGTCATCTGGAGAAAGAATTTCTACCAGATTGCTGTATGAAAGGAGAACTTTAAAGAAGGATATTGGATGGCTATGATCAATTTTCATCAGCGTTCGATCTTCACCAAGATTTATGACCTCTCCCCCCTCAAATTTAAAAGCTGAAGTTAACTGCGCAGGAATTGAAAAAGTGATCGATCTGAGAGTTGTTTGAAATCCCTCCAATTCTTTTTCAAGTGCGAAATCTATTGGAGCGGGAGAAACATCTTGATCGATGAGAATCAGTGAAATCATTTGAGCAATATTAAAAGTTCTTATTCCATCTTTTGAATGGTCAAAAGCTACGAGATACCAATGGCCATTTTTTGAACCGATTCCATAAGGAGAGACAATCCGATCTGTAAAAGATCCTCCTTGCTCTGACTGATATTGAAACTGCAATCGCTTTCTCACGTGAATAGAGCGATAAATGTCTTCAAGAAGTAACATTGGTAGTGATGGGAGATAATTTCGAATTTTTCCAACGAGATAATTTTGCTCATTTTGTGAGCTCTGACTTAAGACAGAGAGCATGGTTTTTATTCGATCAGAGGCATTTACCAGTGATAGCGCTTGGAGGGCGGCAGAAATTAATAACGCTTCAGAAGCTGTCATCTCAGGTAGTTGAATCTGATAAGCATCTGGATTGATTCGATAACCATGTTCATCCTCGAATAGCGGATCTATCTGTTCAACCTCGATGGGAATTCCAATATTCCTTAATTCATCTTTATCGCGCTCGAACATTCTCTCCATGGTTTCTGGGCTACCTTCATATCCAGGAATGACCCGGAACAATTCACTTTTCTTCAAGTACCTAGAGGAAGCCAAAAGAGCGAGCGTTAAATTCAGTAAGCGCTCAGTTTTGGCATCTGAGCTTAATGTCTCACCTCGTGAACTCACCTGTATAGATTATCCTTACTTCTTCCACCCACTGATAAACTCGCCCCTAAAGATCGCGTTAGAGAATCTCTTTGAACTGAAGAAATGCCCGAATTTTTGATGAAAGGTAAGAAGTTGACGAAGAAATCACGCACGCTACCGGCGCTGGTTGTAATGATGGTTACGGTTCTATTTTTACAAAGTTGCACCACCGATGGTGGAATATCTGAAGGAGATATTGTGGCTAAATCAGATGGAGCGATCGCGCTTCCTAAAGTTGAGGGCGTATTCGGTGAGAACCCAGTAGTAACCATTCCAAATGAGGAGCCACCTTCTTCCTTGCAATCGATCGATATAACCGCAGGCACAGGAGAGATTGTCGTATCCACATCAGAGTTAACAGTTAACTATCATCTTGTAACGTGGTCTGATAAAGCCATCATCGAATCATCGTTTACCTCAGCTCCTGCTACTTTTCCACTATCAGGCGTTATTCTTGGATGGCAGGAAGGTTTGGTTGGAGCGAGAGCGGGCGGCCGTCGCCTTCTCGTCATACCGCCAGATTTAGGCTATGGAGCTACTGCACAAGGACCGATCGCTGCCAATGAAACTCTGGTATTTGTTGTAGATATTTTAGAGGTGAATTAACTCTCTTCTCTACTTGCCTTGGCAGGCCGTCTCCTCCGGATTAAACCTGGACCATCACCAGAGATTCGTCTAGTGATGGTAAGAAATCCTGTATGACCATTCATCGAATGTGAGGGTCTAACTGCTAAACCTTCATGGTGCCAATTTCGCAGAAGAGTTTCAAAACTTTCTGGTTCAGTAAATTTACCAGATTCCTTAATAGTCTCTGCTATCCGTGAAAGTTGAGTAGTTGTTGCAACATAGATAATGAAAACTCCCCCCGGCTTTAACAATTGTGCAACAAGTTCAACATGTTCCCACGGGGCTAGCATGTCGAGGATTATCCGGTCGTAGGGACCTGGTGCATTTGTTGATGCTAGCTCAACATCTCCTAGATGGATGAAATGATTTTTAGCAACAGCGCCAAAATACTGTTCGATATTTTTCTTTGCGATATTGGCAAATTCCTCACGAAGTTCAAAGGAATGTAATTCCCCAGATTCTCCTATCGATTTTAGAATTGCAATAGCTAACGCTCCACTGCCCAAGCCTGCTTCTAAAACCTTTAAACCAGAGAAAAAATCACCATAACCCAGAATAAGAGCTGAATCTTTTGGATAAATTATCGTTGCTCCCCTAGGCATACCTAGAACATAATCACTATATAGAGGTCTGAATGCTTGGAATTTTAACCCTGAATTAGTTTCTACAATAGATCCCTCTGGCAATCCAATAACTTCATTATGATGAATGAAACCCTTATGTGTATGAAAAACTTCATCTGTCTTGAGGTTGAAGGAGATTAATCTCCCTTTCTCATCTTGGAGTTGAATTCGATCCCCCGCTGCAAAGAATTCGCTTTTAACTTCTCTACTTCCCATTGAATTCTCCCAACTTATTGAGCTGCCAGGAATGATGATAACCCATCAAATCAATCAATTTAACTTCTTTGAGAGTTGGTAAAATAAAAAGGTTATCTCCAGATGGAACTTCTGAGCTATGCGCCAGAGCGATGACAAATCCTCCTGTGGCCATTCCTGCACTGATTCCTACAAAAGAATCTTCTATGATTAACATTTCATTAATATGAATTCTAAATTTCTCTGCTGCTAGTAAATAACAATCAGGGCTAGGTTTAGAAGTTATTACATCATTTGCAGAGATAGCAAAGTCAAAATAACCAGGCAAGGACGCTTGGATCAGCTCAACAATTCCTCTATCGCTAGCACTGACAATTGCTTGTTTTATTCCTGCCGAACGGGCTTCATCTAGAATAGATTTCACACCTGGAAGTAATGAAGGCTGCTTGGCGAGTTTATCTTTCATTCGGGAAATTAATTGATCTCCAAACCATTGAAAAGGAAGATCTGATCCACTCTTCTCCTGTAGATATTTCGCCACTCTCTCCATTGGACCGCCTATGCAGTGAGCGCTATCTTCATCGAGCCATCGATACCCGAATTCGGCCATCAGCTCTTGCTCTGCAGATTTCCAAGTTGGCTCGGTATCGACCAAGGTTCCATCCATATCCCATGCGATCGCTTTGATCTGAAATAACTTGTTAGATCCTTGATCTGGTAAATCCCTATTTCGCATTAAAATATTTTGCTTCTGGATGATGAACAATGATTGCGGATGTGCTCTGCTCTGGATGCAATTGAAATTCTTCAGATAGCTCTACATTAATTCTTGATGGATCAAGTAAATCCATGATCATTTTCTGTTGAGAAAGATCCGGACAAGCTGGATATCCAAAGCTATATCTTGAACCGCGATAACCTTGATCAAGGATTTCAGATAGATCTTCGCCATCTTCAGAGGCAAAACCCATTTCTTCACGGATTCTAAAATGCCAATATTCGGCTAAAGCCTCTGTTAATTGAACCGAAAGGCCATGAAGTTCAAGATACTCTCGATATTTATCGGCTTTAAATAATCTATCTGTTGCTTTTGAGACAGAATCTCCCATCGTGACAATATGGAATGCGACGACATCAAAGTCTGATACCTCATCGGATCCCACCTCTTCTCGGTCTTTAAAAAAGTCACTAAGGCAAAGTCTTCTATCTCTACTCTGACGAGGAAAGCTAAATCTCGCTCTCTCTATACCCTTCTTCTCTCCTTCATGATGAACGAGAACAAGATCATTGCCTTCGCTGTAACATGGAAAGTATCCATAAACAACGCCAGCTTCAATCCATCCTTGAGCACTTGATTCATTGAGAAGACGGCGAAGTGCGGGGCGGCCTTCAAGCTCTGCCATTTCATTAAATCGACCACTAGAACCATCTAGCCCCCATTGACCAAGAAAGAGGGCGCGTTCATCTAAATACGAGAGATAATCTGCGGTTGGGATCCCTTTAACTACCTTCGAGCCTAGGAATGGAACGGTAGGTAATTTCACTCCACGAGCTACCTCACTTCGTAAAGTGGAGACTTCTTCACTCTCCAAACGTTTGAGCTGAGTGAGTCGTCGTTTTAAAGGGGGAAGAGAGAGGGATGTATCGCCTTGTTTGATTCCCATTAAAGTTGCGACTAAATCAAGACCCTCAAATGCATCTTTAGCATATCTAACAGTTCCGGGAAATTCATCAGCTAAATCTTGTTCCACAAACGCTCGAGTCAGAGCAGCTCCCCCAAGAATTACCGGCCATTTATCCGCCAAACCTCGCTCTGTTAATTCAAATAAATTCTCTCTCATGATTACTGTTGATTTAACGAGCAGCCCGCTGAGACCAATAACATCTACTTCATTAGATTGTGCAGCGTCAATTATCTGATTAATTGTCTGCTTGATTCCTATGTTAAAAGTTTTATAGCCATTATTCGTTAAAATAATATCTACTAAATTCTTTCCGATATCATGGACATCTCCCTTTACTGTTGCAAGGAGAACTTTTCCACGCTCGCTAGAACTACTTTTTTCCATAAAAGGTTCCAATAATGCAACCGCGCTCTTCATCACTTCCGCAGACTGTAGGACAAAAGGTAATTGCATCTGACCTTTTCCAAATAACTCCCCTACTACCTTCATTCCCTCAAGGAGATCTTCATTAATGATATCTAGGGGTTTCAAACCACTATCTAAAGCTTGATTTAGATCGTTATCAAGACCGTTACGCTCACCATCTATGATTCTTAATCGCAATCTTTCACGGAGCGGTTTCGAGAGTAATTCCTCCAGTTTTCCTGCCTTTGCCGATTTAAGTTCAACACCATCAAACATTTCAAGTAGCGCAGTTAGTGGATCGTAAGTGCACTCACCATCAACAAACTCTCTCCGGTCATATATCAAATCTAGAGCAATCTTTCGCTCCTCTTCCTTAATCTTATTTAAAGGAGCAATTTTTGATGGGTGAACAATCGCTGAAGTCAAACCGCTTGCAACTGCTTCATGGAGAAAAACTGAGTTCAATATGACGCGCGCGGCAGGATTAAGGCCAAAAGAAACATTACTGATCCCAAGAACAAACTGAAGTTCAGGAAATTCCTGGCTTAACTCTTTGATAGCTTCTAAAGTTGCTATCGCATCTTTTCTCGTCTCCTCCTGTCCTGTTGCTATCGGAAATGTGAGGCAATCAATGATTATCTCTGATTGAGTTAAGCCATAATCTCGGCTTAATTGATCAACTAATCGCCTAGCTACTCTCACCTTCCAATCTTTATCGCGAGCTTGCCCATCTTCATCAATCGTTAGCGCGATGACAGCAGCACCATGCTCTTGAACTAAAGGCATAATCTGCGCAAATCTTGAGTTTGGACCATCTCCATCTTCGTAATTAACGGAGTTAATAACGCACCGACCACCCAATACTTCCAGTCCCGCTTTCAATACAGCCGGCTCTGTTGAATCGAGAACTATTGGTAAGGTGATTGATGTGGCATAACGAGAAGCGATTTCTCTCATATCACTAACACCATCTCTTCCCACATAATCAACCGAGAGATCGATCATATGAGCACCTTCACCAATCTGTTCTTTTGCTATATCAATGCACCCCTGCCAGTTCTCCTCAAGAAGTGCGCTTTTAAAAGCGCGAGAACCATTGGCATTGCTCCGTTCACCGATAGATAGATAGGTGTTCTCTTGGCGAAAGGGAATAAATTGATAAAGCGAAGATGCGCCATCTTCAAATTCTGCCGAAACATTTTTCATTTTAATATCTTTAAATCTTTCAACAACTTCTTTTAAATGAGCTGGAGTAGTGCCGCAACATCCGCCAACAATTCTTAATCCAAAATTTGATGAAAAATTCTCTAAAGCATCTGCTAATTCTTTTGGAGTAAGATCATATCGAGCACCCTCCGGAGTGAGAACTGGAAGACCTGCATTTGGCATACATGACAATGGAATTAATGAATTTTTTGAAAGCTGGCGGAGGTGTTCACTCATCTCAGCTGGACCAGTAGCGCAATTTAATCCGATGAGATCAACACCGAGTGAGCTGATCGAAGAGAGTGCAGCTAATGTTTCAGAACCTAATAACATCGTTCCAGTAATTTCAACTGTTATGTGAGCAATCAGAAGGATATCCCGATCAGTTTCCTTCATGGCTTCTCGACATCCATTCAGGGCTGCTTTGACCTGTAAAAGATCTTGAGAAGTTTCCACTAAAAGCGCATCCACCCCGCCAACAATTAATCCTTTGGCAGATTGATAATAAGATTTCTTAAGAATTTGATATGTGGTATGACCCAAACTTGGCAATTTTGTTCCTGGGCCAATTGAACCAAAAACCCATTTAGGATTCTCCGGAGTAGAGAATTGATCGGCAACCTTTCGAGCGATTTCTGCGCCATATTTAGAGAGATCATAGATCTGATCTTCTATTCCATATTCGGCTAAATTAGCAAGATTTGCACCGAAGGTATTGGTCTCAATCGCGTCCACACCAACCTCAAAATATGCCCGATGGATATCGGCAATAAGATCAGGACGAGTTTTATTGAGCACTTCATTGCAACCTTCATGGCCAAGAAAATCATCAAGAGCGGGATTACGATCTTGGATCATCGTTCCCATTGCCCCATCAGCCACGATAGGACGAAGCGAGAGCGCCTTTCTTAACGAAGAAGGGGCTAAACCTGAGCGTGGCGGAGGGAGTGTAGATAACTTGAACGCGCTCATTACCCCCACTTTATCGTAAAGTTATTGCATGCTCTCTCCCAAAGCCTTTGATCTTCGTGCGCCAAAGATGCTGGTGGCCTTTACTGGTTGGAATGATGCTGGGGAAGCTGCCTCTGGAGCGGTAAATCAACTCCTTAACTCGTGGGAGCGGTACTTAATCGCTGAATTTGATCCAGAGGATTATTACGACTATCAAGTTAACCGTCCGATCATTACCTTCAATGAAGAAGGTAAACGCTCGCTCTCATGGCCTTCCACGAAAGTCTATGGCGTTAAATCACTAGATCTGCCCCATGATCTTATTATCGTTATCGGTCAGGAGCCTTCTCATCGATGGCAGAGTTTTGCCAATGAGATAGTCAACATTGCTGAAGATTATGAGGTAGCTACTCTTATAGCGTTTGGTGGTTTGTTAGCTGATGTTCCACATTCGCGACCGATCTCGATTAGCGCAACAACCTTTGATCCCAAAATTGCAGCCAAATATCAGTTGGAGCTTTCATCTTACGAAGGTATAACTGGCATTCTCTCCGTAATCAATGAGCGAGCCCTTCGCCACGAATTAGAAGCTCTCTCTCTATGGGCTCTTGTTCCACATTATGTTTCTACCGCTCCTTCTCCCAAAGCATCTCTTGCGCTTATCGAAGCTCTTGAAGATATCCTGAA
>JAQCKU010000042.1 GCA_027592195.1 Actinomycetota bacterium | reverse complement strand
GACAGAGACAAGAAGGGGATTATCAACGCCACCAAATGTTTTACCGAGCTCTTTTTCTAGCGTGGTTAATGAATCGCTAATTTCTTGGCGAAGGCCTTCGGGAAATTCTCCCGTTTTTAAATACTCACGGCATGCCGTTGTTGCAATCGTAAATCCAGGTGGAACTGGCAATCCGATACGGACCATCTCGGCCAGGTTTGCACCCTTGCCACCCAGTAAGTCCTTCTGTGACATATCACCAAAAGTGAATGGGTAAATATGGCGTTGACTCACAGATATCCCCTCGGTTGAATAGCCGAAATCTACACACTCGGCAGGCTGCCATCTGACAAGATTTTGCCATAGGCAAGAGTGAGATCGAGCAGAATGGTTGCTGAAAGTATTTCTTCCCACAATTCTTAGGATTTAAAGCTCTTACCCGCATCCCTTGAAACAAAGATGGTATCGCCTGCAATAGCCACCAAGAGTTTCGAGTTGGCCGAGATACTTGATACCTCATTGGTAAAGCTAGCAATCTTCTTCCAGCTCGCTGCACCATCGATGGATTGATAAATATCTCGCCCTGAGGCGGCATAGATAGTTCTTCCAACTACCTCTAATGATCGCCACTTCATCGCCGTCTTGATCGCTACAGTTGTAGCAAAACCATCAACGGTCTGCAGTAAAGCACCATCAAGAAGGGCATAAGCAGCGCCCCTTTTAGTATTTTGTGGGGCGATATCAGAGAATTTATTTGGACCTAACTTTTTCCAGCTCTCGCCTTTATCCCCAGAGTGCATCAGCTGACCACTGCCTGAATCCATCCCATAGATATCAAACTTTCCTACCTCTAGCATGTGAAAATCAACCTGACCTCTTAGTGATACCTGCTTCCAGTTTTCTCCCCCATCTTTCGATGAAATCAATCCCACTGGTTCTGCAAAATTTGTTTTTGCTCCCGGATGACCGCCGGCATAAAGCGTCTTTTTGTAAATGCCAAGGCCCATCACATCAAAGATTGGGCCGGGCACTTTCTTCATAGAATTAGCTGCGCGATAGCGATAGAGACCTTCATGCGTTGCCATAAATATTTTTTTACCAAACACTTTCACGCCATGGATATGGGTGACCGAATCAAAAGTGGCGGCATAGCCAGTTGCTGGCGCCAATGCACTAATGCAGGCAAAGAACACTAGAAATGTAACTCTTCTCGCTTTTCGCATCTGAAGAGCGTACATGAGGTTGTTGGCCGTTGCTTGGCTAAATTCCTAAAGTGCCCAGAACGATGATCCAGCCCAGCGCTGATTTAGAGACCAGGCTTAAGACAATGTAGGCCTTCTCGCCGTAGGCATAAACGCTCCACTTTCCAATTTTCTTATATTGCAACCACATATTGATGGCAAAACTATTGAAGAAGAGGAAGGTAAGAAGGAAGCCAAATTGAGCATATACCGGGATGGAATCTGCGATGTTATTGGTCGAGACCCAGAAGTAAAGACCGCCCATGATCCATGGAACGATTCCAGCAAGGACGCCGATATTAAAGGCGAGCCAACTTGTTTTCTCGGTTAGTTGATTGTGTTTCTCCATCATCAGACCCATGAGATTCATGATGAAGTTGAGCGTAAAGATGAAAATAACACTAGAGAGTTCAATGAGGCCACCGAGCATCAAAAGAACAACCAACATGAGCGATGAGCTGATGGCATATTCCCACCAACGCGGAGGATTGATGCCAGCTTGAATATTTTGCTCATAGCGACGAACATAAAAAGGCGATGAGATCAGAAGATGAGCGGCGGCGGAGAGCAGAAGAAAAATTGGCGCAATCAAGGCAATCGGGAACTCAAAGAGCGTCTCGCTAACCGGGCGAATTCCATCGGGTGTATCGGTGAAGAATCGAGTGATCACCGGGATGGTGGTTTCGGGATTGAGGATAAAAAGGAGTGCGATCCCCTGGATCAGATGTGTGATTCCAGCAATCCGGTTAAAGGTTTGTAGCTGACGGCCAAGTTGAGTTTCTGGCTTCATTTTTCCTCCGTTGAAAAGTGTTACAAGCTATACGATTTTTAAATATGAGGCAGGGCTATCGGTAAAAATGTGATGTGAGCTGATCTGATGGAGTGAAGAGTAGCAAAGCGCGCCTGAGATTTAATTAGGCAATATCTGTGAGATGCTTAACTTTATGAGCAGATTGAGCCCAGCAAAAGATCGAGTGGGCCTTGGCATGGCGATCATGCTTTTAATTACCGGAACCGGTCACTTTATTGCACCAAGCTTTCTTGATGAGATTGTTCCGCCATTTCTTCCCGGAGATCCAAGGATCTGGACCTATCTCAGTGGAGTTGCTGAGTTAACGGTTGCTGCGATGTTGTTGGCACCGCTAGGTAAAAAAATTGCAGGAAAATCGATTCGTTTATGGGGCGCCTATAGCGCTTTGGCGTTATTTATCATTGTGTATTCTGCCAATATCAATATGGCTATTGAATGGAGCTCGGGCGATATGCCCGAGCCGCTATTTGCGTATGCGCGCCTGCCGCTACAGTTTGGACTTTTCTACTGGGCCTGGGCGTTAGCAAAAGATATAAAAAAGAAGGTGGATTAATTTCCGCTAGCTACATAATCTTTCAGGGCTTGGATTTCTAGCAGTATTTCACTGACATGGTGCTTGACCACATCCCCAATCGAGAGAATTGAGATCAAATCTCCCCTCTCATCCAGAACCGGAACATGGCGAATTCTCCTGCTCGTCATTAACTCCATCATCTCGGCAACGGTGGAATCTGGTGTGCAGGTATAGACATCTACAGTCATGATGTCGCGGACATAGAGATCTTCGATCATGTCGAACTTTCCAGGTAGGGCTCGAACCACATCGCGTTCAGAGACAATTCCATCGATTGATTTACCATTGGATGAGACAACGAGTGCGCCGATATGGAATGTGTTGAGGCATTCCACTAAATGTTTGACCGAATCCTGAGGTGTAATGGTGCGAACTCTTTTATTTTCGATAAGGGATTGAATTTTCACTGTATCTCCTAACCGTTAGGTATCTCGATACTGCTCCTGCACCGGCCAGAAATCAATAGCCAGGGCGAAGAATTAACCTTTTTTACAGCGCTGAGAGCAATACTTCACGCTCTCCCACTCTCTTGCCCATTTTTTACGCCATTCAAATGGCAGGCCGCAGCGCTGGCAGGTTTTTGGTGGAAAACCATTTTTACTTTTTGCAACCCTGGCCATCACATCCCATTTCCAGATCTAAAAATTTTATTTGCTGGCAGGCTCTAATTCAGGAACGACGACAGGAAGGGCTGGGCTGGTTAAAGGATTGGGTTCTCGCTCGCGCCTGACGATGCGATATGGCTCGCCTATTTCTGCCATCTGATCTCTCCTTCATCGCCAACGTTGGTAGTAACGATACCAAGGTCAGTTGAACCGGCAAGTTGAGAAGCTTCCTAAAGAGCGGAAAATCTGGTGCGGGTGTTTACTGCTCATGTGAATGTGGCGCGGCAGAAGAGACGGTTGATTAAAGCTGTCCGCTTCTATCCTTTACTGGTCGGTGCAATCCTAGCCTTTGCCTATCTCTTTGGCGCATTTGAAGAGCGGGTAGATCCACTCATTGCGCGAGATACCTTGATCACCTCTCTTTATATCTGGGTCGGAGTTGTGCCGACACTTTTTATTATCGCTTTTGTTCTACTTGCAAGAGCTACAGATAAAGAATCACAGAAAATTACATCCGAGAGATTTAAATCAGCAGCAGCCAATCCCTTTCTCCTTCCAAGTGAGAAAATGCATGGCTACAAATTAGCGCTGATCACCAATCGCCCACCTACCTTGACCGGGCTGACAGGTGATTCCTATAGCTCCGATGATCAAGCCGTCTGCTCAGAAGATGATCAACATGTACCACCCGTTCTCGATTGTGAATGTGGGTTTTATGCCTATAAAGATTATGAGGAAGCTAAATTTGAATTGAGTTTAAATCCATCTGCTTTTTTAATTGATGTGGATCTATTTGGTCTGGGCTTGGTCTATAAACGCGGCTATCGCGCCGAAAGCCAGGTTGTTAATCAGCTACTGCTCCCCAAGCGTTGTATGCGGTGTCATCTCATGCCAGCGCAGATTTTTGTTGCTGACTACCAGATAGGTTTTGGAGATAGCCTCTGGTGGCGTTGGCAGATTCGCTGCACATTCTGTAGCAGGGGTGTGAAAGAAAAAAATCGGATGAGTATTGCCGAGATGAAAAAAGCACTTGCTATCGCTCAGTAACTTGCGAAATTACGCTCCGTAAATTTTGAGGATTTGATCGAGTTTCTTCCGCTCAAGATCTGGGACGGTGGCATCGTCGGCGGGATAGCCAACCGGAAAGAGAATGTAGGGGCGCTCATTTGTTGGACGCTCAAAGATCTCACTGAGAAATCCCATCGGGTTGGGGGTATGGGTTAGCGTGGCTAAGCCCATCGTATGAAGACTTGCAATAAACATTCCGCAGGCGAGACCGACAGATTCATTGACATAGTAATTTTTCTGCGATGTGCCATCGGTAAGCGTTGAAGATTTCTGAGCGAAGCAGACAACGATCCATGGAACGATATCTAGATACTCTTTATTGGAATTTGTTCCTAGGTGGGCAATCGCCTTTCGCCACGAGGGAGGCATCCTTCCGCCTTCATAATTTTGCCGCTCTTCAACTTCAGCAGCTTCACGGATCCGATGTTTTAAAGCTGGATCTGATGTGGCAGCAAAGAACCACGGTTGTTGATGGGCCCCACTGGGAGCGGTATTTGCAGTTTGGATAGCAATCTCAATGCATTCTTTGGGGACTGGTTCATCGCTGAAAAATCGCACGCTCCGGCGGGAATTCATATGGTCAAAGAAATTACTTCCACGCGCTATCGCTTCTGCTGTAGGAATTCGCGGGGGCTGATATTTCATTGAGGGATCCTACCTATATCCAGCAGGACATTTGGGCTTCACTGCAAGCTTCTCTTACCTGCGCTTCATCGATGCAGCTCAGATAGCGGGCTGTTGCTACCCCAGCTTTTGCCATTATCTCTTTGGCAAATTCTTTACTGGATTCAATCTGAGCAGCGCTGCGTGTCGGGCCAAAACAGGCAATACCTGCTGCTGCCAGCGCATCGGCAACGCCATGAATCAGAGGTAGCTCAGGTCCAATAACAACAAGATCAATTGATAATTTCTGTGAAAGTGCGAGTACAGCTATCGGGTCAGAGATATCTAATGGAAATATTTCGGCGATCTGCGCAATCCCTGGATTTCCTGGCGCGCAGTAGAGAGCTTCGGTAAAGGGATCTTGCTCTAAGGCGGTGGCAAGTGCATGCTCGCGGCCACCCGATCCTAAGAGAAGAATTTTTATCGTCATTATTGATGGGAGAAATGACGGATACCGGTGAGATAGAGCGTTACCTTCGCCGCTTGCGCGGCGGCGATCACTTCATCATCGCGCTTGCTTCCACCTGGTTGCACGATTGCGCTGACGCCTGCATTGATCAAGACTTCAAGACCATCGGCAAAGGGAAAGAAAGCATCGCTGGCAGCCACCGCACCTGCTGCTCGCTTGCCTGCAGTTTTTACCGCAAGCATCGCTGAGTCGAGGCGATTGACTTGTCCGGCACCGATTCCGATAGCAGCTTGATCTTCTGCAATTAATATCGCATTGCTTCGAATAGATCGAATCGCTCGCCAAGAAAACTCTAAATCTTTCAATTGCTGATCACTGGCAGGATCTCCTGCAACAAGTTGCCATCCCGCTGCTTGATCACCGCTCTGATCGAGACGATCTCGATCTTGAATTAATAGACCACCTGAGATCGCTCTCATCTCATATGAGTTATCTATCCCTGGAGTCACTTTGAGAATGCGAATATGCGGTTTTGCCTGCAATATTTCTAGCGCTCTCGGTTCATACTCGGGTGCGATGATTACCTCGGTGAAAACTTCTGATATTGCTTCGGCAGATGCTGCGGTAATAATGGAGTTGCTAGCTACTACCCCGCCAAAGGCAGAGAGGCGATCGCAGGCGAGAGCTTTTTGATAGGCGCTGGCGCTATCTTGCCCGAGCGCAATTCCGCAGGGAATCGCATGTTTAATAATGGCGACAGCGCTCTGGCTATGCTCACTCGCTGCGCGAAAAGCTGCATCTGCATCCAGATAATTGTTATAGGACATCTCTTTGCCATGGAGAAGTTGAGCATTGGCGATTCCGCCAGTTGATTCTTTTCGATAGAGGGCGCCACTTTGATGTGGATTTTCTCCATAGCGAAGTGGTTGCGGATGAGAAAAATGTAGAGATATCTGATCTGGATTGAACCAGCGAGAGATTGCGCTCTCATAACTTGTAGAGAGTGAAAAGGCAGCGGCGGCAAGTGATTTTCGTTGCTCCAAGCTAAAGCCGGTATCCAGTGATCCAATCAGATCTGGATATTGGTTGATGCTCGAAATAATGGTGGTGTATTTATAGTTTTTCGCTGATGCCCGAAGGAGGGCAGATCCGCCAATATCAATATTTTCAATAATCTCATCATGGTCAGCCATCGAAGCAAGAACTTTCTCAAAGGGATAGAGATTAATAATGACAAGGTCAATAGGTTGAATTTTCTTTGCTGAAAGATCGGCTACATGTTCAGCTTTAGAGAGATCGGCCAAGATGGCCCCGTGAATTAATGGGTGAAGGGTTTTTACCCGCCCGCCTAAAATTTCATCAGATCCAGTAACAGCTTCCACACTGGTAAGAGCAATTCCTGCGTTGCTTAAAGTTTTAGCGGTTCCACCACTTGCGATAATTTCATACCCATTTGCAATTAATGTATGAGCGAGCTCAACAGCGCCAGATTTATCATAAACTGAGAATAAGGCTCGCTTCTTTGGCGTTGGGCTCATCACCTTACTTAATTCTTATATCTAAAGATCCCAATGACGCTCCTTATTCAGGCACTTGCTAAAGCAACTTACTGGGGCAACTTACTAGGCAATTTACTAGGCAATTTACAAGGGAAGTAGTTCAATCCTATGAATCAGCACCCATCTAAGTCAAAAAAGTGAAAGTCAAAGCCAACCCCAGATTCTTTGAGGTTGGGTTAAGTGAGATCTACTTTTTATCGCAACGGGCCGAGAAGATAATTAGCAAGCTGGCCTGTTGGCCCTGAGGAATTGCCATGTCGAGATTTAAAGGCGCTCGTTCCATCAATTCCGCAGAGTCCTCTGATATTGGCGGCACCTCCTGGGTGGGAGCCAATCCATTTTGTTAAATCATAAACCGAGCCATCAATAGCGCTCCAACAACTGCTGGCATTGTTATTAGCTCTCACCTGCTCCAACGTGTAACCGGCGGTAGCTGCCTTGCTAGTTGAGGTAGGAGTTGGGGTAGCGGTAGCAGTTGGAGTTGGAGTAGGAGTAGGAGTTGGTCTTGCCGTAGTAGCAGGAGCGGAAGTTGGCTTTTTCGATGCCTTTGCTTTTTTAGAAGAGACCTTTACTCCTTTATTCCAAACTAATTTCTTTCCTTTTTTAATACAGGTAAATTTCTTTCCTTGAGAGATGGAGGTGAGCTTCTCTTTTTTGCAAGCGCTACCTTTTTTCGGTGAGGCTGCAAGAGCAGGAGTCGAAAGGGCGAGTGAAAATATGAGGAGTAACGCAAGGTGTCGGGAGCGCTTCATCGCCGTAGCGTAATCGTGGATTTCCTCATCTTGCGAATTAAAAATTCTCTCGATTTCTGATGGGGACACAGGTGATTCTCAGGGAGAGCTTACTTTTTCAATCCAAAGGAGTAAGCTTTCGAGGATATGAAACGAATCCTAGGCCTCACACGATACGCGGTAGTTGTTCCGGCCCTCGCCTCGATTTTAGGGGCGCTGTTGCTGATGGCCCAGGGATCGATCGAGATGATTGCGGTCGTTATCGATACCTTTATCAACTCTGCCTCTTTGAAAGAGACTATTGTTGAAGTCTTGACCGCTGTTGATGCCATCTTGCTAGGAACTGTTCTTTTAGTGATCGGTTATGGATTATTTGAGCTCTTTATTGATCCAGACCTTGATGTCCCACTCTGGCTCCGGGTCAATGATCTTGATGATTTGAAATCAAAGCTCATAGGAGTGGTCGTGGCCATTATCGCCGTCGTCTTTGTGGGTGTATTTGTTGATTCAAACCGGGCCGCCGATGTGATCTCCTATGGCGTGGGGGCCGGGGCTCTAGTCGCTGGCCTTGCGATCTTTGCCTTTGCCACTAAAAAACCATCGGGAAAGAGCAATGGAGATAAATAGGAGGTAAAGAGCGCCGATGATTGTAGATCTTGTATTAGTTGACAATAGAGTAATAGAAGTAAAAAAGAGTTAGAGAATTAACTTAGGTTTCCTTTTTTCAATCTCTTTCAGCTCTCCTTCAATGGCGGTTAAAGTGGCAGGTATACCCTCCTCGAAAGAGTGGAGAGCTAAGGCGAGAATCCGAGAAAAGATCACTCCATCTTGAAGGGAGAATTTGACTCCTGAAGTTTTTTTACGGTTTGAAACGCTGAGCAGAAAATCATTTCCTTCCTGATTTCTGGAGGCGGAGAGAAGTTTGGAAAATTGCCACTCTGAGGTATGGATTCCCCCAGCAAAGATAAGACGTTGATTAGTTATTTTTACAATTCCTGAATCTTTATCAATCTGCATCTCATTACCGGGAACAACTCGCGCTTGAAATGATCCGGTGCGAAATCTAACTCCTGCTCCAATAGGGATGGAAAATCCTGCGCTAGATCCAACAAATTGAGAAGGAGTACGGCCAGCTTCGTGAAAAATTCCTTGACCAGTCCAGAGCAGAATTTCACCTTTTTTCTGAACCAGCTGGTGATCTGGAGGTTCTTGGCCTGTGGCGGCCTTAGAGAATAAATCATATGCAATTTTCAGCGCATCAAGTTCAAGTTGCTAGCGAGCATCGTCAATTTCTTGCTGCTTCGCCAATTTTTTCGCTTGACGTTTAGCTCTCAGCTCTGCAAAAAATCCCATGCTCGATTATCTCCTGATTTCCCAATATTTATCTGATTTAAATTTTCACAATTGAGTTGATAATTGATTCCGGGGTTACCGTGTGATCTATCCCCGCGCTGATCTGAGTGGGAAAACCGTTGATCTGGGCTGAGGAGAGAATGGCCAGCTGAGATGCAATATCTGCTAGGAAGTAGAGCGCAGCTGGGCCTGATCTATCGATAATTTTCTGGGCATTTTCAAGTGCGCTATCAGAGTATTTCTCCACGCTATCTCGATCATCATGATAGACAGAGATGAGAAAATTTTTAATTTCAGCTGCTTTCCCTGATTCATCTGAGGAATTTTCTAGTAGCTCCCGAAGCTCTTGATCGACAGTCATTCGACGCCTTGAAGATCGTTTTCGCTCTCGGCTTCGAAAATAGATATAGATAAGGAGTACGAAAAAAATGAATTCCATTATGTACCTCTTTCAACCTTGGCGAGAGCTATTGGCGCCTTGCTGCGGGCCTGGAGCCACCAATTTATCCCCAACCACCGTCACCCACCACCTCTCAACATTGAGCACCTCTCAATTAGCTGAGTGCGAGCCCTTCTTCTCATCGATACCACCCTTTATCTATCAGAATGCTGGGAATGCTGGGAATTGAGCGCGCTTACGCGTAAACTCCCACTAATCCACTTTGGATTGACCAATGAATGAAAGGCACCACCATGGATGAAAAATCACTTCTTAAACAGTGGAGTCAGATGCGCTCACAGATCATCACCGCTCAGATTGCTCCGGCGCTCGTGCTTGTTGCAATTTTTGTTCTAGCATCTCTCGGCCTATTCGACAGCGCATCCGATGGCGCAAAATATCTCACTATCGGCGTGGCAGCAGCTACCGGAATTCTTGCAACGATCAGCCAATATGCCGCAGTTCGAGAAGGTGAAGCTCTCCTTGCAGATTTAAGTAAAATCGAAGATTCAACAGCGCTTGCAAAGAAGATTGCTGGATCTCGTGGCTTAATCTCACTTTCTGCAATAGCTATCGTGGCACTTGATGTAGCTATCTTTGCGCTCGTTATCTGGGCAGTTCTAGGTTAATAGATGGAGTTAGGTCTACTGATCATTGCCGGCTATACCATTGCAGTTTTTACACTGGTATCGCGGGTTGGTCGTATTCGAAGAAACCGCCAACGCCTTACTGGGCGTGGTGGGGACTTTGAATAAGGTAATAAAGAGATCACCTCCAGTACCCTTGCAAAATGGCTAAAGAATTAACGCTTACAAAATTACGAAAATCTAATGTTTTAGCAGGAGCCCTCCATCTCTTTCAGATGGCCGCAGTCCTTGCCCTCAGTAGTGACTTCTCACTACCCATCACAGCTACTTATATGTCTGGGCCTCCTGGATCAACATATGCCGATCCCATAGTTTTATTTGATACCCCGATTGGTCTCACTGTTGCGATATTTCTTGGCCTCTCAGCGCTCTTTCATTTTCTTGTCGCTAGCCCGAAATTCTTTCCGCGCTATAGCGCAGGCTTACTAGCAGAGAGAAACTATTTCCGCTGGGTTGAATATTCCATTAGCTCATCGGTGATGATTGTCTTGATTGCTCAGGTGACAGGCGTTGCCGATATCGTTGCGATTATCTCCATCTTTGGTGTTAATGCTGCGATGATTCTCTTTGGTTGGCTCCAGGAGAAATATGAAAGCCCCGGCGGCAAAGGCTGGCTGCCTTTTATCTTTGGCTCTATTGCAGGAGCAGTTCCGTGGCTGGCACTTGCTTTCTACGTCTTTGGAATTGGTGGCGCTAGCGAGACGAAAGCGCCTACCTTTGTCTATGTAATTGTCTTTACAATTTTTGCCTTCTTTAACTCATTTGCTCTCGTGCAATGGCTCCAATATAAAAAGATTGGAAAGTGGAGCAATTACCTCCGCGGAGAAGCCACCTATATAACGCTCTCACTCTTTGCAAAATCTGCTCTTGCTTGGCAGATCTTTGCCAATACTTTGATTCCTCAATAGCCATTAGCTAAATTTTGGTTTATTAAGTGATCACAGTTCGAGAGTTAGAGCCAGAAGATTACGATCTCTGGCGCGATCTCTGGGATCAATATCTTCGCTTTTATGAAACATCCCTTTCAGAGGCGGTAACGCTCTCTACCTGGCGGAAAATCCATAATCGAGGTGGATCAGTCAAAGGATTTCTTGCTCAATCAAGTCAATCCAGTCAATCACCGGGCGTGGTAGTTGGTATCGCTCACTGTTTTCTTCACCCATCCACCTGGCATGAAGTTGGATATCTCTATCTTGAAGATCTCTTTGTTGCACCGAGTGCGCGAGGTGAAGGCGTGGGCAGAGCTCTTCTCGATACTGTTGTGGAATATGCCAGATCGCTCGGTGCTGAGCGTGTTTACTGGTTAACCAAGGAAGATAACCAGGTGGCTCGCGCTCTTTATGATTCTTTTAACGGCGGCGGGCGAAGTGAATTTATACAT
>JAQCKU010000041.1 GCA_027592195.1 Actinomycetota bacterium | reverse complement strand
AGTCGGCGCTTTTGCTGGTGCAGTCTTTGCAATATTTAATAAAAGATTTGACCTTGTTGGTGTTATTGCAGTTGCAATATTGACTGGACTTGGCGGAGGGTTAATCCGCGATCTACTCCTTGCAAGTGGGAGACCTTCTGGTATGCAAGATAAATACATCTTCACAGTATTTGTTGCAGTTATCACAGCTCTAGCTTTAGGACGTTGGTATCACAGCTCCAGAAGAATTGTCATGATTTTAGATTCACTCGCTATGGGACTTTTTGCTGTAGCAGGCACCTATAAAGCGCTTGTATTTGAAGCAACTCCAATGGTTGCAATTTTACTCGGCGTTATTACCGCAGTTGGCGGTGGCGTATTGCGAGATGTTGTATCCCGATCAACACCTGCAATATTTTCTGGTGGTCCGCTCTACGCCACTGCTACATTTATTGGTGCGAGCGCATTTGTTATATTTGATCAAATTGGTCTCAATAGAGATATTGCAGTTGTATTGACGGTAGCCATGATTTTCACGATCCATATGCTCTCGGTAAGGTTCAAATTTCATCTCAAACCAACTCTTCACTCGCTGGATTTTGATGACCCCCAATCTAACGGGTAAGTTTCCCCACGGAGGGCTCGCATAGCGGCCGAGTGCACCGGTCTTGAAAACCGGCAGACGAAAGTCTCGTGGGTTCAAATCCCACGCCCTCCGCCAATTAAGCCATCTTGTGGTTGATTTCATAGCTTTTCATCTAGCGTTAACCCTGAATGGCTAGGAAACTTTGATCCTAATCGAAACCTGGTCTTGCGCTTTAAATGAGCGCTCAGGTTGGAGTGGAGGAATTGCGGTGGCGACAGGAGTTTTTTCAGAAGGCCGCGCATCAATAGATAAGCGAACTTTAAGAACCGATAAGTGGTGGCTACAACCAGCGGCTACTTTTGGCGTTCTACTCAGCTTTGTTATCTATTCAACATTTAGAGCGTTCGAAAAAAATTATTACTGGGCAGAGCCTCTTATCTCGCCTTTTTACTCTCCATGTATTTCAACTGCATGTCTTGATGGTGCATCTCACTTTGGGCAACCAATAGGAACGCTAGTTGTTTTCGGGATGGTTATCTCACCAGCATTTTTTATTCTGGTTGTTCCACTAGGTTTCCGATTAACCTGTTACTACTACCGAAAGTCTTATTACCGCTCATTCTGGATGTCACCACCTGCATGTTCTGTAGCTGAGCCACATAAAAAGTACACGGGAGAAACTCGAGCGCCATTAATTTTACAAAATGGACATAGGTGGTTTTTCTACCTCGGTTTAGTCCTGAATGTGATTCTTACCTACGATGCAGTCATTGCTTTTAGAAATGCTGATGGCGAATGGGGCCATATGAGCGTCGGAACTTTAGTTCTAACACTTAACGCAACGCTCCTCTGGCTCTACTCACTCTCATGCCATACCTGTCGACATACTATTGGCGGAAGACTTCGAAGCTTCTCAAAACATCCTTATAGATATAAGGCTTGGTCATTTGTCTCTAAACTCAATGGAAATCACCCGTTATATGCATGGATTTCACTCTTTGGAGTGGCGTTTGCAGATATTTATGTCCGCATGGTTGCCAAAGGCACCATCACCAACTACTACTTCTTTTAATCGGAGCAATTAAATGAGTCAAAAGTTAGATCGATTTACCTACGATGTAGTTGTTATCGGTGCTGGAGGGGCAGGTCTGCGCGCGGCAGTGGAGGCTCGTCAAGCAGGTCTTTCGGTTGCCATTATCTGTAAGTCACTCTTTGGGAAAGCACATACAGTTATGGCTGAAGGTGGCGCTGCAGCAGCGATGGGAAATGTCAACGATAACGATGGCTGGAAAGTTCACTTTCGAGACACGATGCGCGGAGGCAAATTCCTCAACAACTGGCGGATGGCTGAACTACATGCCAAAGAATCACCAGATCGAATCTGGGAGCTTGAAACGTGGGGAGCGCTCTTTGATCGGACTAAAGAAGGAAAAATTTCTCAACGAAATTTCGGTGGCCATGAGTACCCACGCCTTGCACATGTTGGCGATCGGACAGGTCTAGAACTTATCCGAACAATGCAACAGAGAATTGTTGCGCTGCAACAGAAAGATAAAAAAGAATTTGGTGATGCAGAAAAATTCATCAAAGTTTTTGCAGAACTTACCATCACAGATATTTTGAAAGATGGCGATAAAGTTTCAGGAGTTTACGGCTACTGGCGAGAAAGTGGTGATGAGATTTTATTTGAATCATCAGCAGTTGTCTTAGCCACCGGCGGTATCGGAAAATCCTTCAAAATCACCTCAAATTCATGGGAGGGCACAGGCGATGGCCATGCGCTCGCTCTCAAAGCAGGCGGGGCGCTAATTGATATGGAGTTTGTGCAATTCCATCCAACAGGCATGGTCTGGCCGCCATCGGTACGAGGAATTTTAGTAACAGAATCTGTTCGAGGAGATGGTGGAGTTCTTACAAACTCTGAAGGTCGCAGATTTATGTTTGATTACATCCCAGAGGTCTTTAAAGCTAACTATGCCGATAATGAAGCAGAGGCTGATCGTTGGTATGACGATCAAGATAATAATCGCCGTCCACCAGAACTTCTACCTCGAGATGAAGTTGCGCGCGCGATTAACACTGAAGTAAAAGCAGGGCGTGGATCACCGCAAGGTGGTGTCTTCCTAGATGTTTCATCCCGGCTTCCAGCAGAGGAAATTAAACGGCGGTTGCCATCGATGTGGCATCAATTCAAAGAACTCGCAGATGTTGATATTACTAAGGCACCCATGGAGGTTGGTCCTACCTGTCACTATGTAATGGGTGGAGTCAAGGTAGATCCAGATACTGCCGCTGCAGATGGAGTTGCTGGTCTATTTGCTGCTGGTGAAGTTGCCGGCGGGATGCATGGGTCAAATCGACTTGGGGGTAATTCACTCTCTGACCTGCTCGTCTTTGGTCGTCGCGCCGGAGCGGGAGCGGCTGCTTATGTAAAAGCTCTCAAAAATAAACCAACAGTTTCTGAGAAAGAAATTGAGCGAGCATCAACTCGAATCAGCGAGCCATTTACCCGTGAGGGTGGCGAGAATCCTTACTCGCTTCACCAAGAACTTCAGAACATCACTCAAGATCTTGTTGGAATTATCCGCACTGAGGCAGAGCTGAAAGATGCGATGGATAAGCTGGAAGATATTAAGAAACGAGCGGCAAATGCCAAGGCTGAAGGTGGTCGCGCATTTAATCCAGGTTTCCATTTAGCCCTTGATCTGGAGAATATGCTCCTTGTCTCTGAATCCATTGCCAAATCAGCTCTAGAGCGGCAAGAGTCCCGTGGCGGACATACCAGGGATGATTTCCCTAAGATGGATCCGCAGTGGCGTCAGTACAATCACGCAACCCGGTGGAATGGGAAGAAGATTGAAGTCGAGGCGGAGAAAGCCAAGATGCTTCCGAATGAATTGGTTGAGCTCTTTGAAATGAATGAGTTAAAGAAGTATTACACTGAAAATGAACTTGCGAAGGGTGGTAACTAACCATGGCAGGCAAAGTTAATCTGCGTATCTGGCGCGGAGATTCAAAGAGTGGTGATTTTAAAGATGTTCAAGTTGATGCCAATGAGGGCGAAGTAGTACTTGATGTAATACATCGGGTTCAAGCTACTCAGATGTCAGATCTTGCGGTTCGATGGAATTGTAAAGCTGGTAAATGTGGATCTTGCTCCATGGAAATCAATGGAAAGCCTCGACTTGCTTGTATGACAAGAATGAATACATTTGAAGAGGGTGAAACCATCACTGTTACCCCACTTCGGGCATTTCCAGTAATTCGAGATCTCGTGGCAGATGTCTCTTTTAACTATAAGAAAGCGATGGAGGTTCCATCATTTGAGCCACCTGCAGATCTTGCACCTGGTGAATATCGAATGCAACAAGTTGATGTGGAGCGAAGTCAAGAATTTAGAAAATGTATTGAATGTTTCCTCTGTCAAAATACTTGCCATGTGATTCGAGATCATGAAGAGAATAAGAAATCATTCGCAGGGCCACGATTTTTTATCCGTATGGCAGAGCTAGATATGCACCCACTGGATACGATTAGAAACCGTAAACAACAGGCACAGGAAGAGCATGGCCTTGGAATGTGTAACATCACAAAATGTTGTACCGAGGTCTGTCCAGAACATATCAAGATCACCGATAACGCGATTATCCCGATGAAAGAACGGGTAGTCGATGTTAAATATGATCCAGTCCGTTGGCTTGGCTCAAAAATCAGAAAACGTGAAGGTATATAGAACTCCTAGATTCTCGCTCCGTTATCTTGATCCAATAAGGTACTGCTATGCGAATTCTTCTCCGTTGGGCATCAATGGCGTTGGCCTTCTGGGTTGCTACCCAAATTGTTCCAGGTATTGAGGTAGCTGGAAGTACTTGGAGTTATTTCTGGGTCGCGCTAATTTTTGCCACTATTAATGTGACAATCGGGTCACTCATTAAGTTCTTAACTTTTCCAGCGGTAATTCTTACACTGGGTCTATTTATTTTCGTTGTAAATGCGGCAATACTTATGTTGACTGCTCGATGGAGTGAGACTCTAGAAGTTCAAGATTTCTGGTCAGCACTTTTTGCTGCTCTTATAATTTCAATTATCAATTGGGTAACCTCAAAGGTATTTAAAAAGGAAATTGTCTGAAAAAGCTAGCTCTTATATTTATTGGTGGCGCACTTGGATCCACATCACGTTGGTTAACAGGGGAATTTATATCTAATGGAGCCCTTGTTGTCATTATGGCAAATGCGCTTGGTACGACTCTTGCAGGCAGCATCGCCAGTAGAAAAGAGGCGAGTGAGAGCCTTAAATTATTTTTGATTCCTGGTTTTGCGGCTGGTCTAACTACCTTTTCCTCTCTTTCATTTTTTATCGTAGAGCTACCACCGATAGAAGCGGCTTTCTTCGCCGGGTTAAATCTCTTACTATCTCTCTCAATCCTGGGCGCGCTAAGGAAAAGTAAATGAGGATTATTTATTTTTTCCTAGCTTCTGGGCTAGGAGCAGTCACCAGATATCTGATCGACAGCCAACTTCGTTTAATTTACAAATTTCCAATAGGAATCTTGCTTGTTAATGTAACTGGTTCATTTCTCTTAGGTCTGATCATTGGATCAAACTCTGATCTCATCTTTGCGCTCATTGGATTCTGTGGGGCGTTAACAACCTGGTCAGCCTTTGCGATAGATCTAGATGACGCCCGAATTAATAAAAGGAATAAAGAATTTTTCCTCAATATTGCAGGAAATTACGGTTTAGCTATCACTGCAATGCTCTTAGGTAGATGGATATCAGGATAATATTAAGAGTAAAGTCTAGCTAGAACTTCTTCATAGGCTTTATCTAATTTCTGCCAATCAGAAATCTCACTTCGATACTTTCCAATTCTGACTCGATCTGCGGGCATCTCTTTATCAAAGTATTTACGTGTCTCTTTACTGCTTTCTATATTAAGAAAATCAAAAAGTTTCTGATAACTCTCTTCTCGATCTGTAACAACGAGAGCTTCGAGGTCTAACTCTAAAACATGTGATTTAGGAACTGCTTGAAGAGCATCAAGAGAAATTTCCATCCGTTTTTCCCACCATTTAAGAGCTTTAATTGGGTTTTTTGGCCCCCAATTCTCTTTTAGTACTGAAGCAACGGTATCTCTTCCATCTCGTTTCATATGAATAAACTTTGCGCCAGGAAGTAAAAGATAGATTCGATCTGATACCGAGATATTTAAAGGCGTGGTATCGATCCAAGTTTTCTCGCCCTTATTATGAGATTGGCGATCTAGGTAACCATAGATGAAATTTTTACTTGCTTGAATTTGATCCCGAGGAAACTGTCTCTTGAAAATTGTAAGAAGCTCTTCTCGATCTTCAAGTGAGAGACTTCTAAAGAGGCCAGAAGTTTCATTTATTCGATTTTTCCGCTCCCACCACTTCCCTCGCATTTTCTTTTCAAACTGTTTCATAAAAAGAGTTCGATTCCGAGGTGATATCCAATGAGTGTAGTTATAGGAGAGAACCCTTTTCCAGGGTTGCTCATACCCCTCTACTCCGTAACAGAGATCTAGCAGCCCGAAACGATCATTGATAAAACGAACTTCATATGGCTTACCACCACGAATTTCGGGATGCTTGGAAAGGAGCTTTCCAACAACGGTAGTTCCACTTCTTCCAGTACCACCTGAAAATACTGGCGCTATCTGATCTCTCACTTGCAAACCTTATGGGGCGTTTTTCATCCCTTAGCGTGGCTTAAAACTAAGAAAACCCTGTGAATCTACAATCATTTCAATTTTTTACAGATCCTATGAGTTCAGTAGCTGAGCCATCCAAACTTCAACCTCATCAGGGTGAGATGGCAGCCCTTTACTAAGAACTCTGCAACCATCTTCAGTGACGAGAACATCATCTTCAATACGTACACCGATCCCTCGATACTCTGGTGGAAAGAGTTCATCATCTGCCTGAATATAAAAACCTGGCTCCACCGTTAAAATCATCCCTGGTTCTAATATCGCATCTGCATACTGCTCTTTGCGAGCTTTTGCGCAATCATGAACATCAATTCCAAGATGATGGCCTGAGCCATGAAACATCCACCGACGATGGAGACCATTCTCTGGTTTCAATGATTCTTCTGGAGAGATCGGAAGAACGCCAAGCTCATAGGCGCCTTTTGCAATTACTTCCATACATGCCGCATTGAAATCAGAGAATTTATTTCCTGGCTTTACCGCCGCAATACCCGCTCGTTGCGCCTCATATACCAAGGTGTAAATCTTGCGCTGCGCTGGCGTGAATTTCCCAGTCGTTGGTAGCGTTCTAGTGATGTCAGCTGTGTAATGAGAATCCACTTCAACGCCTGCATCAATCAGAACTAATTCACCTTCTTTAACATCGCCATCATTTCGTATCCAATGAAGGACGCAAGCATGGGATCCTGATGCAACGATACTGTCATAACCAAGATCATTTCCTTCAACTCGTGCTCGTCCAAAAAATGCAGATTCAATTACTCGCTCACCACGAGGAGTTGCTGTCGCAGCAGGAAAAACCTTAACCATATCTGCAAAGCCTCTAAGCGTGGAATCAACCGCTTTCTGCATCTCTTCAATTTCGTAACTATCTTTGACAAGACGAGCTATAGAGATTTGATTGAGGAACTCCTCTTCACGTTGATGACTTGAAATATGAACATCAATTTTATGATCTTGGCCGCGGACAGTAAGCGCTGGCTTCTGATCAGATAAAAAATTTTCAAGGCTTTCAATCAATTCAACTTTGATCCCATACCGAAGCTCTGTCTCTTCTAAGGTCATTCTGCGACCTATCCAAAATTCGCCATAACGTGCATTTCGATAGAACTCTTCATTATTTCGTGGCGATCGCGGATGAATAAATAGAAGTGCTTGATGACCTGTATCTGTTGGCTCCATAATCATTACAGAATCAGGAACGCTATCGCTGGCACCAATTCCAGTGTAATAAGAGAATGCAGAGTGGGCTCTAAATCTATAATCGGTATCGTTACTACGAGTCTTGAGCGCTCCTGCAGGGAAAACTAATCGCGTGCCTGGAAATAATTGAGATAACTTAGCCCTGCGGTTAGATGCAAATGGAATAACCGGATGTGCGCTGACGGTATCAAGAGTAGAACTTGACCAGCCAATCTTCATAAACTCTTTTAGAGCTTCCGGGGTAGGGGTATCGTGGCTTCGGATACCTTCTTTTTCAAAAGATTTATCTGGAAGATTTACTGGCTTGTTATCAAAAGTCATGGCCAAAGATTACGCCAAATATTAGAAAAGAACCGAGCTAGGTAACCTTGCGATCTACCAAGCCGATTGTTCTGTAATCTTGCGAGGCGACAAGATCACGAAGCCGCTCAAAACCATCGTAAATCTCAAGAAATGATGTGGGAAGTGGTGAGAATGAGAGCCTGACCCCATTGGGCTCTCGATAATCCGGAAAGACGTTTTTTAGCTGCCGGAGCGCCACGGCGATCTGCGCGCCATCGGGATGAGCAACAGTTATATGGCCAGCGCGCTTGCTGCGCTCGCGGGGGGTTGTTAGCTCAAAACCAAGGGGTGCTAACCATAAATCAAAGAGCTCGATCATGAGATCGGTTCCTTTAAGACACTTCTCGCTAAGCAACTCCATCGATGCTTCTTCAATCATTTCAAAACCAACTTTGACAGCTCGTAGCCCAATGATGGGAGGAGTTGAAATTTGAAAACCCCGAATAGATTCAGCTCTCTCAAATTTAGGGCCCATAGCAAACTGATCTTTTACAGCAAACCATCCTTGAATAGGAACATTTAATTCTTTTTGAAGTTGATGAGATACATAGAGCCAACCAGGAGCGCCTGGACCAGAATTACCGTATTTATAAGTACAGCCAACTGCAAGTCCAATATTGTTCTTATCAAATTGTAAATTTACAGAGCCAAGAGCATGAGAACAATCCCATAGCATCAAAGCTCCACTATCTCTTGTAACTTTCTCAAGGGCTGCATAGTCATTGAGTGTGCCAGATCTATATTGAAGTATCTGCAAAGTTACTAGAGCGACATCGTTATCAAGATACTTTTTTAAAAGATCAGGGGTAATCAATTCGTTCTGAGAAAGTGTGCGATCCTCATTTTCAATAAAGACTAACTCCATACCCAATTCACTTGCTATGCCTTCCATGGCATATCGATCACTAGGAAAATTAGCGCGATCTATAAGAATTTTCTTACGGCCACTTCGAGCCTTAATTGCCGCCCAAGCAAGTTGATAGAGATTAATAGTGTTGGTATCTAGCGCCAACATCTGCCCAGCAGCTGCGCCGAGAGCTGATCTTCCGATCAAATCCCCAATCTTCTCAGCTTCATCAATCCACTCGCCCCATCCTGCGACGATCTTTCTGCCCCATTCATCAAGGATTAACTTGTTGATCTCTTCAATTGTGCGCTTTGGTAGCCTACCTAGCGAATTGCCATCGAGATAACAGACGCTTTCATCCTCAATAAAGAACTTTTCACGGTATTTTCTAAGCGGGTCACTCTGATCGAGATCGAGAATTTTTTGGCGTTCCATGGTCAGAGTGTATGAGGTAAAATTCCAAGATCTGGAGACGTCGCATAGCCCGGTCTAGTGCGCCTCACTGCTAATGAGGTATTCCTGAAAAGGAATCGGAGGTTCAAATCCTCTCGTCTCCGCCAGTTTCTATCCGCCTTAACTTTTCTCATAACTGAAGGAGCCAGGTGTGCCCACTTATTCCGTAGCAATAGTAGGTGCAGGACCAGCTGGGTATTTCGCCGCACAAGCTCTACAAAACCTGGAGAATGAAGATTTAAAATTCCAAATAGATATGATCGAACGTCTACCCACACCGTGGGGTTTGGTTCGAAGTGGAGTGGCTCCAGATCATCCAAAAATAAAATCGGTATCAAAAGTTTTTGAAAAAATTGCAACATCAGAAGGTTTTCAATTATTTTGCAATGTTGAACTAGGCAAAGACTTAACAGTTAAAGAGCTTAAAGAGAGTTACGATGCAATAATTATTGCGACAGGAAGCAGTATAGGAAGAAAGCTGGGAATTCCAGGAGAAGATTTAATAGGTTCGATTTCTGCATCAGAATTTGTCCCCTGGTATAACGGGCATCCAGATTTTGCCAATCTTGATATTACCCTTGAATCGAAGGAGGCAGTAGTTATCGGCGCTGGCAATGTTGCTATGGATGTGGCACGGATTCTGGCACTTGAGCCAAGTGAACTTGAACCAACCGATACAGCTCTTCATGCCATTGAAAATCTTTATCGATCTAATATTCGAACAGTTCATATATTTGGAAGAAGAGGCCCAGAACATGCAGCCTTCACATCTCCTGAGTTACGAGAGCTTCCAAAGCTAGAACATACCAATGTAACTATTACTGAATCTGATATTTTACAGGCTCAAGAACGGCTCCAATCTAAAGAAGAAGTTGAGAAGGAAATAAAATCAAATCTTGATGCCATGTTGGCGATTTCTCAAGCTGAGAAAAAAAATCATCAGCGCGAATTAAATTTTCACTTTCTTGCAACTCCTCTAGAAATTCGAGGAAATACTCGCGTTGAAGAGATAATTTTTAGAAAAAATATAGTGGTTAATGGAGATGTTCTACCTACCGATGAAACTTTCACGATAAAAACGGGGTTAGTGATCTCAGCAATCGGGTATCAATCAGAACCACTGGCTGAAATTCCCTATGAGAATGGGCGAGTTCTCAATAAAAATGGCTTGGTTGAGGAGAATGTATTTGTTGTGGGCTGGGCTAAACGGGGTCCTTCTGGAGTAATTGGAACAAATAAAAGTGATGCAGCAGAGGTAGTAAAACTCCTTGTATCCTCATTGAAATCACCTAAAGATCTAATTAATCTTGAATCGCTATTAAAGAAGCGTTCTGTGAAAATTGTCAACCAAGGATTTTGGCAAACGATAAACGCTAGCGAGATAGCGGCAGGTGAAGAAAAAGGAAAACCAAGAATTAAATTCGTAAATAGAGATGAGATGCTCTCACTTCAATAGATCAGATGCATCTTTAAGCATCGGAGGACATTTTTTCCCTGGGGCAGTTATTGGTTCAAAATGCCACCATTCATTTTTGAAAACTCTACAGAGACCGAATTTCCATCCGTTATTCTCCAACCATCGCGCTGATTCAGGTTGATCTGGATAATTCACATCTATAGCGATCCCCCTTGGATGATGTGAAACATTAGGTGGTGCAACCCAACGTGTGGCCTCCTGGTAACTTCCATACCTCTTCAAAGCTCGATTAAATAAAAAAGTTTGTCTCTCAATAGATCTAAAACCAGAAGTGATTTTAAGATAGACCCCCTCTTGCTCAGCTACCTTTCTAGCCACAAGAAATCTATTTTTTAATATTGGATCCAGATCATATTTTGGAAAATCAGAGGGAGGGATTGCTCCTACCCCTAGAGATAATTGATGTTTTTTACATCCTTTCGCCACACTCACTAGGTGTAATTTGAAGGTTTTCTTATCCGCACAAGTTTCTGAAATATCCACTCCATGAACTGCTGGCATAAAGAGAAAAGAGAGAACGATGAGCAGTGTTATCGGCTTCACGATTGGGAGATTAGCAGGGATTTTTCTGGAATAAATAAAATCTGATTAATGATAATATTTCGCGTTGTTTGCGCCCGTAGCTCAACGGATAGAGCATCTGACTACGGATCAGAAGGTTAGAGGTTCGAATCCTCTCGGGCGCGCATATTTGTGCGTAAATCCCTTTTCTGATTGCCGTTATTTCTAGTGTTCTCTAAATTTGGTCGCAATTTGGTCGCAGGATTTTCTTAGGCGTTCTCTAATACCTGTTCGTAGGTATCGGCTAGAACTTGATCATCTTCAGCGTTTGAATGAGCATAGACCTTCATTACCGTTGCCACTTCATCTCCGATTCGCTTAGCGACCATGTGAACGGGCATTTT
>JAQCKU010000040.1 GCA_027592195.1 Actinomycetota bacterium | reverse complement strand
TACTTCCATCGCTTTTAGTTAATAGTGGAATTGTTAAAGCATGAACATGTTTTCCTTCAACGCGCCTTATAAGATCAACGCCTGCGACAATATTTCCCCATTGATCGCTCCCACCAATCTGGAGTACACATTTCTCTCTTTTAAATAATTCTAAATAATCCAAAGCTTGCATCACTTGGTAAGAAAATTCTGTATAAGAGATACCACCTGATTCCAATCGAGAGGCAACTGAATCTCTACTGAGCATCTGATTGACGCTAAAGTGTTTACCGATATCACGCAGGAAAGAGATTGCAGATATAGGGGCAGTCCAATCCATATTATTAGCCATTACAGCCCTATTTTCACCAGTTTCGAACTCTAAAAAATTCGAGAGTTGAGCTTTAATTCGCTCCACCCAACCGGAGACAACTTCTTCTTCATTAAGAGTACGCTCTTGATTTCGGCCACTGGGATCACCCACTAAGCCAGTTGCACCGCCAACTAATGGGATAGGACGATGTCCAGCCATTTGAAATCTTTTTAAGACAACAAGAGCCACTAAATTACCAAGATGCAAACTTGGCGCTGTTGGGTCAAATCCTAGATAAAGCGAGATGGATCCGGCCTCAAGCTCACTCTTCAATTTTTCAATATCAGTACTCTGTGCAATTGACTCTCGCCAGAGTAGCTCATCTATTAAGGATTGATTCATAGGAAGAGAACCTTACTCATCAAATCTTGATTCTTCTTTATCTCCCCAGCGATCTTCTTAAATCGATTCCTTATTTTCTGGATCTCTTCTTCCACCGATTTGGAAGATGTTGCTAAAGTCGCACTTCTCGAAGCGATAGCGCCATCGACTTGAAGATAAGGAAGCAGTTCAGGGGTTAATCGCGGATCTATCTTCACTAAATCTTCAGCGCTGAGTTGATCTAACTCAATCCCTTTCACTTCGCAATAGCGAACGGCCTCTCCTGCGATCTCATGAGCTTGAGCAAAGGGAATCGATCGCTCAACAAGAAAATCTGCTATCTCGGTTGCCAGAGCAAACCCTTGCGAAGCCGACTTTGAGATTTTATCTCGATTAAATTTCACAGTTTTTACCATGCCAATTACCGGCGGTAGTAGGAGAAAAAGTTGATCAAGAGAGTCAAAGATCGGTTCTTTATCCTCCTGCAAATCACGATTGTAGGCAAAGGGTAATCCTTTTAAAGTGACCAGGAGCGAGGTTAAATTGCCAATAAAACGTCCAGATTTGCCTCTAGCCAGCTCTGCCACATCAGGATTTTTTTTCTGCGGCATGATTGAAGATCCTGTCGCATAGGCATCATCAATAACAGCCCACGAGAATTCACTACTTGCGTAGAGGGTAAATTCCTCCCCGATCCGTGAGAGATGTACTCCAATTAACGCAAAGATAAAGAGCGCTTCGGCGATAAAATCTCGATCAGCAACTGCGTCAATGCTATTGCCAGCCAGAGATGTAAACCCTAATCGATCAATATTTCGCTCTGGATCTGGAACTAAACGTGATCCGGCCAAAGCCCCAGCTCCTAATGGAAGAACTGATGTCCGCCTCCGCCAATCAGCAATGCGATTGAGATCTCGCTCCAGCGCAAAGGAATGTTTTGATAGCTCCTGCGCAAAGGTAATGGGCTGAGCATGTTGAAGATGGGTAAATCCAGGGGCCGCTAGATCGAGATAACCCATTGCCAACTCAGAAAATGCATCTGCAAGTTCAAGAATCATCGCCTCGATGTAATTCATATGTTCTAGTAGATAAATTTTTACATCTGTAGCAATCTGGTCATTTCTACTTCTACCAGCCCGGAGCGCACCGCCGAGATCGCCTAATTTCTCCTTTAAGCCACGCTCTAGCGCGCTATGAACATCTTCATCATCTGGATTTGCTATAAATTTACCGGATCGCACCTCCAAGAGAAGATTCTGAAGAGCGGATCTGATTTCCTGAGACTTTTCCCTATTTATAATTTGAGCGTTTTCCAAGCCATCAAGATGCGCTAAGGATGAGATCAGATCATAGGGAGCCAGACGCCAATCGAAATCAATGCTTCGTGAGAGCGCAAAGACAGACTCTGACGGAGATCCATTAAATCGTCCACCCCATAAACTCATAGCCATCTGCTCCTGTATCTCGACATAGATTCAACTGGTCAATTCTCTCCTAAGAACTGCTTTTTTCTCCGGTTAACTCACTCCCTCTCGCTCTTAAAATAAAGTTTCAAGCCAATTTACAACCTCGTTTTCCACCTATCTCATGAGCTCGCGCTTGAGAAAAGCGTGGATTAAATACCAACTAACGATTGGATAGTTTCTGAGACCTTTCTTGCAACCCCTGGTTTTTCCAGTGCGATGAAAACGGTATCGTCACCGGCGATCGTTCCTAAGATTCCTTTGATCTTTTCACGATCAATCTGTCCAGCAAGAAATTGGGCTCCCCCAGGAGATGTTTTTAACACCATCACCTGATCGTTATTTCGAATCTCCAAAATCATCGGAGCCGCATGAGATGTTGGAATACTCGGCAAGCTATAGGTACTCTCGCCACTTTCATTTTTTCCCCGTACTGCTCCAATTTCGATGAGATCTCGGCTAATAGTCGCTTGTGTAACCTTCACTCCGGCTCTGTTGAGATAGGCAAGAAGATCGCTCTGCCCATGAATTAAGCCATCTCGCAGCGCAGAGATAATCATTTTCTGACGTTCTCTCCGCTTCATCAACTCACACCTTCTTTGCCAACAATTTTAAGAGCCTTCTCAAAAGATTTAAGAAAGAGATCAATTTCTCGCCTAGTAATAATAAGAGGTGGCGCAATGCGGATAACTTCATCACTGGTTGAATTGGCAAGAACCCCAATTTTCTCTAGTTCCTCAACCACTTCTTTTGCGATGGGTTGTGATAAAACAATTCCAATAAGCAGACCTCTGCCTCTGACCATTTTTACCTCTGGAAATTTTAAAAGTTGAGAGAAGAGAAGTTGCTGAAATTTCAATCCCCGATCAATCAATTTCTCTTTCTTAATGGTCTTGATCACTGCATTAGCGGCGGCAGAGACAATCGGGTTACCACCAAATGTAGTTCCATGTTCACCAGCTGCAAATGATCTAATTTTAGAGGAGACAAGAACAGCTCCAATTGGCAGACCTCCACCTAGCCCCTTGGCTAAAGTGACAATATCTGGTTCGACCGCCTCACTTTCGTATCCAAACCATCCCCCACATCGACCCATCCCGGTTTGAACAGCATCGAGTGCAAAAATTGCACCATTTTTTCTGCAGAGGTTCTCTACCTCTTTCAAGTAGCCAGCAGGTGGAGTTATAACGCCATTTTCACCTTGAATTGGCTCGAGAATCACCATGGCAGTTTTCTTGCTGATCACTTTCTTGAGGGAGTCAATATCTCCATAGGTAAAGAAAGAGATATCTTTTAGTAAAGGACGGAAAGGAGCTTTCTTAGATTCTTGCCCAGTCAATGAAAGCGCGCCCATAGTTCTTCCATGAAAACCACCCGCTGCAGCTAAAACTTGATACCTACCAGATAATCTGGAAATTTTGAGTGCTGCCTCATTAGCTTCAGCTCCTGAATTACAGAAAAAAACCTTTCCTTCTACATCATGGAAGAGCGAACGTAAATTCTCAGCTAATTGAAGTGATTGCGGATTGATATAAAAATTCGAGATATGTGAGATTTTCTTAATCTGCTCATTGACCGCCTTGATAATTGCAGGATGTGCCTGGCCGAGAGCATTTGTTGCGATTCCTGCAAGAAAATCTAAATATTTCTTGCCATTACTATCAAAAAGATAAGCTCCCTTACCTTTAATCATGGCTAAATTTGGTGAGCCATAATTTGCGCTCATTAAATCTAAATATCTAGCGCTATATTGAGCATTAGAGTCAGGTGGGTTATTTTTTGATTTAGCCATGAGTAATAACTGTCCCTACCTGCTCGCCTTGGAGCGCGCTCTTTAAATCATGCGAATCTCGTCCATCGATAATCTGAACAGAGCTAGCGCCCAAATCTAGAGCTTTAAGGGCAGCCTCAACCTTTGGTGACATTCCTCCTGTAAAACCGCCCCTTATTTGGAAAAGTTCATCTCTAGTGATTTTTGAGATAATTGAATCTTCATCGGGAAAATTGGTATAAATCCCCGGAATATCACTCATAAAGATAACTCTCTTAACATCAAGGGATCCTGCTATCGCAGCAGCGGCGAGATCGGCATTGATATTCATCCCAGTTCCATCAAGAAGTGCGCCCGTGGATGAGATAACTGGGAGAAAATCTGCATCAAGTAGTAGTTGAAGCAATTTCGTTTCAACGCTTAAAACTTCGCCAACTTGTCCCAGATCTTGTTCTGGAGAGAGAAACTTCTTGCCCACGGCAAATATTCCTCCATCGCTTCCACTTATACCCACGGCGCTCACGCCTCGGGCCTTAAGCGCTCTGACAAGTTTCTGTTGAACCGAACCTGTCAAAACCATTTCGACAATATCGAATGCCGCTTTACTTGTAACTCGAAAACCTGAAATAGTCTCCTTCTCAATTCCATGAAGTTTCATCTCCCGATCAATTTGAGAACCGCCGCCATGGACGAGAAGTAGCCTCTCTCCACTTTTATGATATTCCGCCAGAACATCAATCTGAGAGTTGTTCTCTGCAGCGCTGAGGGTATTTCCGCCAAGTTTTATTAAGATCATGTTGAATAGGCCGAATTCTCGTGGACGTAAGCGGCAGAGAGATCATTTGTATAAATAGTGGCTTCATGAGGACCACTCTTTAAATCAATCAATAATTCAACAATTTTATTTTTCATAACAACTTGCTCGATGGGTTCACCTGGAGCGCTCTGATGGCATACCTTAATCCCATTGATTGAAACATCAATGGCATAAGGATCGAATATTGCATTGGTCGTTCCAATAGCTGCCAAAATTCTGCCCCAGTTCGGATCTTCACCATTGATTGCGCATTTCAAAAGATTATTTCTTGCACAAGAGCGTCCAATGGTCACTGCATCACTCTCACTAGCTGCACCAATTGTTCGGATGTGAACAACTTTGCTATGACCTTCAGCATCCGAGATCAGTTGATAAGCAAGATCTTGGCAGATTGAAGTTAGCATTATCTCTAACTCTTCATCATTTACTGCAACCCCTGATTCACCCGATGCGAGAAATAAGACCGTATCATTGGTAGACATACATCCATCTGAATCAATCCTATTAAATGTTGATTGTGAAACTTTCTTAAAGATCTCATCTGCAGTTTTCGGATCGACGATCCCATCAGTCATAATCACCGAGAGCATTGTTGCTAAGCCTGGAGCCAACATTCCTGCGCCTTTGGCGATTCCCACCGTTCTGAGATCACCTTTCGTACTTGATGAGATTTTAGGGACGCTATCGGTGGTCATAATCGCTCGTGCAACATTTTCAACGGATGAAAGTATCGATCCATCTTTCATCTCAAGTAATAATTTCTCCAACGCTGGGAATAATTTATTTTCAGGAAGCTGTACTCCAATGAGCCCGGTTGAACAGATAGCTACATCGCTGGCAGAGATATTCAAATGGTTGGCTACCATCTCTGCAGATTTATGGACATGTGAGAATCCAACGGGGCCAGTGCAGGCGTTAGCTCCGCCACTATTGAGTAAAACTGCTGCAACTTGATGATCTCTGACCACCTCCCTCGACCAGGTAACTGGAGCAGCCTCGATTCGATTATCAGTAAAAACAGCGGTGCCATATTTGATTGAACCGCTATTGACAATTAAAGTTAAATCTAAATCACCGCTAGATTTAAGCCCGGCAGAAACTGCAATACCGTGAAATCCTTGAGGAAATGAAATCATATTCCGATTCCAATCTTTACTAATCCTTCGTCTTCGCCTATCCCATTCATTAAATTGGCATTTTGCACAGCTTGACCTGCAGCGCCTTTACCTAGATTATCTAGCGCTGAAGAGATCACAAGACGTGAGGTATGTGAGTCAAATGCAACAGCCATCTCCATTTTATTACTCCCTATAAGTGATGAAGTTCTAGGAAGTTTGCCTATCTTTGGATCAAGAATTTCAACAAAATCTTCATCTTTAAAATAATTTTTCGCGATCTCATAGAGATCAGAGGTAGATTTAAGATCTGTAACTGCAGTTATAGTTGCCAATATGCCACGTGGCATTGGGGCCAAGATTGGTGTGAATGAGATTTTGACCTCTTGTTTTGAGATACTTTCTAATTGCTCTTCGATTTCGGGGGTATGTTGATGTACGCCCCCGAATTTATATGAAGTTAAAGAATTCATGATTTCACTAGCAAGAAGTGATACTTTTGGAGATCTTCCCGCACCGGTAGTTCCGCTGGCGGCAACTACCGTTATATCACCTTGATTAATTACTTTGCTTTCTACAAATGGTGCTAACGAAAGAATTATTGCTGTCGCATAACATCCAGGATTGGCAACCCTAGAAGATTGGGAGATAATCTCTCGATTTCCTTTAATCTCAGGAAGACCATAACTCCATTTTCCAGCATGGCTTCCACCATAGTATTTTTCCCAAAGCGCAGCGCTGCTTAATCTAAAATCAGCACCTAAATCAACGACTTTCACTGAAGATTCGATTTGATTGACTATTTTTGCTGATTCGCCATGAGGAAGAGCTAGAAAGATGAGATCGCAAGTATTAGCTCTTGCAATCTCTGTCGCTTCAAATCTCTGATCTTGAAAATACGAAAGATGTGGATGAAGATCGGAGATCAACGCCCCTGCCCCGGATCCTGCTGCGATATAACTTAAATTAAATTTTGGATGGGCCCCAAGAATCTTAAGAAGTTCTCCACCGGTATATCCACTTGCACCTATAACGCCAACTTTCATGGCGTAAGGCTAGCAGACGAATGTATAAATATGCAATTTTATGAATATTTATACAAAGCACCTATCCCTCTCTGAGAACCGCCCCGTACCGTTTTGATGCTAATGACACGGCTGCCGATCTGAAATCTGCAATTTCCTCAGCCTTAAGCGTTCTATCTGGAGCTCTAAATGTGAGGGTATAGGCAAGTGAAATTTTACCCTCCCCGATCTTGTCATAGCGATCAAAGAGTTCAATTTTCTCCAGATAAGGACCTGCGCCTTCAATGAGAGCGCTCTCCAGCTCTGCAGCAGCTACTGAGTTATCAACAATGAGGGCGATATCTTGAATTCCTGGGGGCATGGTTGCAAGTGGGCTGGGTTGAATTATCTCACCAGGGTTGATGGCATCTATTAAGACAGCAAAAGCAACTGAACGTGCAGGTAGTTCAAGTAGCTCGATTACCTTCGGGTGAAGCTCTCCTGCATGGGCTACAGCTCTGCCCGCCACCTGTAATTCAGCACACCTTCCAGGATGCCAAGGAGCAAAATCTGAAGCAACCTTACCTACCTCGCTGCCACAAAGTTTGACGATTTCTTCTGCAAAGAAAATTGCATCAAGCCAATCTCCGCTGCGACCTTTCCCCCACCATCCAGCAGCCTCAACGCTGCCAGCAATAACTCCTGCAACCATCAACGGCTGATGAGGTACTGAGTTAAGAACTCTTTCAATATCTTCTTTTTTAGGCCTAGCACCGGTTGAAAGAATGGGTCCTCCAGTTAAATTGATCGTATTTCGAAATACACTTCCCATTTCAAATAGTGCAACGTTTTTTGCTCCGCGATTGAGATTTCGTATAACCGTTGGAAGCAGGCTTTGGAGAATATGAGTACGTAGAACCGGAAATTCTTCTGAAATTGGATTAGCTAATTTGAAAGTTTTTGCACGATCCCCCGTAAATCCAAGAGACCTTATAAAATCATCACTGGTAAATGGATAGTTCGCGCTCTCAGAAAAACCTTTTGCAGCAAGAAATTCAGAGATCTGCTTCTTACGACGCAAGCGAAGTGCTCCGCTCTTTAAATCTGGCGAGGACATTGGCTCTTTTCCATAGGCAACTTTCATTGGAATGAGCTCATAACCATTAATTCGAGCAATCTCTTCGGCGATATCATTGATATTCTTCAAATCAGGTCTCCAGGAGGGAGTGGTGATGGAAATTTCGTCACCTGTGATCTGATACTTGGCTCCAATTTTGTCAAGAGCATCCTTACATTGATCAACGCTATAGCTATATCCAATTAATTGATTGATAGCCAAGTGGCTAACTGTAAATTGAAAATTAGGTTCTGCCTCTCCGATAAAGGAACTTGATTTAAGATCTCCATCTGCAAGATCTATTAACAAGAAAGCAGCTCGTAAAGAGGCAATTTCAGGAAGGGATGAATCAACCCCTCTTTCAAATCTCCTGGAAGCTTCTGTCGATAATTTATGTGACCTTGAATTTCGCGCAATTGCGATTGGATGAAAATGCGCCGCCTCAATAAGAATCGAACCAGTTGATCCACTGACCTCACTAGAAAATCCACCCATCGTCCCTGCTAAGGCGAGCGGACCGCTTGCATCAGCAATCACAAGATTGGAGGTATCTAGATTCCTCTCCACTTTGTCAAGAGTCTGCAGAACTTCTCCCTTTCGAGCTGCTCTTACCTCTATAAACTTCTTCACCTTCTCAGAGTCAAATGCATGAAGTGGTTGGCCTAATTCGAGCATGATGTAATTCGTGATATCTACAGCCAAGGAGATACTGCGCATACCAGATTTTTCCAATCTCCGAGATAACCAGAGTGGAGTCATCGCTTGGAGATTGAGATTTTCTATCCTTCGGATATGTAAAAGGTCTGCTCCGGTGGTAATTCTTGCTTCAAATTTCTGATCGTCTTTTAGTCCGCCACCTTGATACTCTTTCTGGCGCTTCAAGGTCTCATTGATTGGATCGACAAAAGTTAAATTGAGCGCACCTGCTAACTCTCTTGCTAGGCCACGGATTGAAAGGGCATAACCACGATCTGGATTTACTGCAATATCGAAAATCTCATCTTTTAACTGCAGAAGTTCAATTGCGTTATCACCGATAGAGGCAGGGCCTGGCGGGAGAACGATGATTCCCTCATGGTTATCGCTCATTGCCAGCTCTTTTGCAGAGCAGATCATTCCATCTGAAATCTTCCCATAAGTTTCACGAGAGGTAATAGCAAAATCCCCAGGAAGAATCGAACCAGGTAGCGCCGCTACAACAAGATCTCCCTCTGAGAAATTCCGAGCTCCACAGATAACATATCGAGATTGAGAGCCACCACAATCAATCTGCACAAAACGTATTGGCTTTTTATGTCCAGAAAGCTCTTCAATTGATAAAACTTTGGCAACAATGATTGGGCCTGATAAATCCAATCCCGTTGAAATTACATCTTCTACTTCAAATCCAACTTTAACGAGCCCTTTCACTATCTCGTCAGTGGAGATCTCATCTGGTATCTCAACGAAATCTTTAATCCAGGAAAGTGGTGCTTTCATTACCTGCCACCCATTCCGAATTTCTTGCTAAAGCGAAGATCTCCTTCAACAATTTCTCGGATATCAGAGATGTTATGGCGGACCATCAAGGTTCGTTCAAGTCCCATCCCAAAAGCAAACCCTGAGAATTCATTGCTATCAACTCCACAGGTCTTTAACACTTCCGGATTAACCATTCCGCAGCCACCCCATTCGATCCATCGACCATTAAAAAAGATATCGACCTCAGCTGATGGTTCTGTAAAGGGAAAAAATGAAGGGCGCAATCTGGTAACCACTTCCGCGCCAAACATCTCTTTTGCAAAAAAATCAAGAGTTCCCTTGAGGTGCGACATAGAAATACCTCTATCGATCACAAGCCCCTCTACTTGGCTAAAAACGGGAGTGTGAGTGGCATCAAGTTCATCAGATCGGTAGGTCCTGCCCGGGCAGATCACATAAATCGGTGGTTGATGGCTGAGCATTGTCCGAATTTGTGAAGGTGAGGTATGAGTTCTCAAAACTAAATTCGACTCTAATGGATCGATAAAAAAAGTATCTTGCATGGTTCTTGCAGGATGATCAGCTGGGATATTAAGGGCATCAAAATTCAACCAGGCAGCTTCTAATTCAGGTCCCTCTACTGTTTGATAACCAATCGCGGTAAAAATTTCGGCAATTTCATTATTGATTAAGGTGAGTGGATGTAGACCACCTGAGGGATGGCGATGAGTGGGTAAAGTTACATCGACTCGTTCCTCATCGATCACCCGTAGATCCCGAGCTCTCTCTAGCTCCGAATATCGTTTCTCAAAAAGCTCAGCAATCTCTCCACGGGCCTGCCCAACAGCTTTACCAAGCCGGGCTCGCTCTGCTGCATCTAATTGACCTAGCCCTTGACTTATCTTCGCTAACTCAGATTTATCACCAACGATCGTAGATTTCTGAGAACGAAGATCCTCAAGGGTGGTAGCAGAGTTGATAGCGTTTTTAATCCTGCTAACAATCTCCGGAAGCTGGCTCACTGGCTGGGACACGCTCAAAGCTTACTTTCAGCTCTGCCCGCATTACGGGATATCTCATACATGGCGATCCCTGCCGCTGTTGCAAGATTAAGACTCTCTGCTCTTCCAGCCATTGAGATCGCAAAACGCGAAAATCTCTCATCGTCTAATAACTGATCAGGAATTCCGCGAGCTTCATTTCCAAAAATAAGTACGAGCGCTCCCTCTGAATCAATGCTTTGTAGTTCAGCACCAGCCATATCAAGCAATATGAGTTGATGGCTTTCACTAAAATATGAGATTAAATCTTCGACTGAAAAATCGGTAATCACCGGAATAGCTGCGATAGAGCCAACGCTAGATCGAACAACTTTTGCGCTATAAGGATCAACTGACCCTGGTGAGAATAAGACTGCATCAAAACCTAACGCATCAGCTGAGCGGATGATGGTTCCAGCATTTCCAGGATCTTGTACCTCAAGAAAATAAGCTATTTTTTGGTATTTTGATGGATCTCGCAAACGCTCCTGGTTTGGTATCAATTTAGCTAGAGCAATAACGCCTTGAGGAGATTGAGTTTCTGACATTTTCTTCATCACTTGCTCTGAAACAACGCTCGCTCCAGGAAAAAGATCAGAAAGCTCTTCAACAACAAAAATTTCATTGATGGTAAAGATTCCAGCAGCTTCTGCTGATTCAATTGCCCTGATCCCCTCAATCGCAAATTCGCCTAACATTTGTCGCTCTTTTGGAGAATGGGTATCGAAAAGAGCCTTCACTCTCGCAATATGTGGAGAATGAAGGCTCGTAATCACTAGCGTAGTTAACTCTGAGTTTTACTTAATATTTTGCTTTGCAATCTCAACTAACTTTGCAAAAGCTTTAGGGTCATTGGTGGCGAGTTCAGATAACTGTCGGCGATCTACCTCAATACCTGCACCTTTCAACCCTTGAATAAATCTGTTATAAGTCATTCCATTGGCTCGTGAAGCAGCATTGATACGGGTAATCCAGAGTTGTCTGAAATCACCCTTCTTATCTTTTCGATCGTTGAATGCATAAACGAGCGAATGCGTAACCTGCTCTTTTGCCTTTGTAAATAACCTTGATCGTTGACCGCGATATCCTGAGGCTCGTTCAAGAATTGTTCGACGCTTCTTTGCTGCATGAACTCCACGTTTTACTCTTGCCATCTCTTACTCCTTCATCCCTCTATGCGAAAATTTAAAATTATTTTAAGCCTAATAGGCGTTTGGCCTGGCTTGTGGCAGGTCCTTTTGCAGCTGGCTCATTACTTAACCTAAGAGTTCTACGTGAGGATTTTCCTTCGA
>JAQCKU010000039.1 GCA_027592195.1 Actinomycetota bacterium | reverse complement strand
CACCATCGGGGCTAATACCTGTTCGACTTTTTTCGGCCACTGCTGCCATGAGACCTCGTTGAGATCTCTCCAGTTTCGGCCATGGCCTGGGATCAATGGAACTCTTACCGTGTAGCCACGTTCATGAAAATAATGGGCCCATGGTCGCATTGCAGCGGGAGAGCCGGTAAAACCGTGGAGGAAAATTATTCCGATTGATTTATTTCTCCCAGAACCTTCTCCAGCAAAATCTTCAAGCCAGCCTTCAGGGGGCGTAGTTTCTGCCATGCTGTAAATCTATCGATAAAGAAGCGGAGCTGTCGCCCCTCAACGGTACTTTCTCTCCGTGGAACTTCATCTAGCTACCTTCGTCGTTCTCGATCTGGAGACGACCGGCGGATCGGCCGAATCAGCAGAGATCACCGAAATTGGCGCGGTCAAAATTTCTGGGGGTGAAATCATTGGAGAATTTCAAACTCTCATCAACCCACAAACTCCAATTCCTGCCTTTATCTCACTTCTTACTGGGATTACAGATCCCATGGTGGCAACTGCGCCTTCGATCTCAGAAGTGCTTCCAACCTTCTTTGAATTTTGTGGATCAGAGAGCTCCACATTTCTTGTAGCTCATAATGCACCTTTTGATATTTCATTTTTAAAAGCAGCTGCAGAAAAATCTGGGAGAAGTTGGCCAAAATATAAAACCCTTGATACTGCGAAAATTGCTCGCAGAGTTCTGACAAAAGATGAAGTTCCCAATAATAAGTTAAGTACCCTCGCTCCATATTTTGGAGCTATCAGCGAGCCAAACCATCGAGCTCTTGCTGATGCAAAAGCAACGGTTGATGTTTTCCACGGACTAATCGATCGATTGGGATCTTTTGGCGTCAAAACTATCGAGGATCTCATCGATTTTTCACATCGATTAACGCCAGCCCAGCAGAGTAAGAGGCATCTTCTTGAGGGGCTTCCTAAGGAAGCTGGCGTTTATATTTTTCGCGATAGCAAGGATCAAGCCCTCTACATTGGAACATCAAAAAACATTGCCCAGAGAGTTCGCAATTACTTCTCCAGCAGCGAGGCTCGTAAGAGAGTATTAGAGATGATTGCTATTGCCGAACGGATAGAGGCTATCTCAACTCCGACAGTGATCGAGGCAGAAATTTTAGAGCTGCGCCTTATTCATCAACTTAAACCTCGATATAACCGACGATCAAAATTTCCAGAGAAAAAAGTTTGGCTCAAATTAACCAGAGAACAATTCTCTCGCCTTAGTATCGTAAGAGGCTTTGATAGCCTTGATGATCGCTATGGCTGGGCTGGCCCATTTTCTGGAATTGAAGAGGCGCAGAGCGCAAAAGAGGCAATCTATGAAGTAGAGAAAATCAGGCAATGCACGGTGAAAATCACAACAAAATCGATGGCGCTCTCATCGCCGTGCGCCCTCTATGAAATGAAGAGATGTGATGCCCCCTGCATTGGCGCACAATCTGCCGATTCTTATCTATCAATCCGAGATACCGTCCACGAATTACTCCATGGTGCTTCCACACTTCTTGAGAATCAATTAATCGCGAAGATGAACCAACTGGCCCAAGATCAACGTTTTGAAGAGGCGCTCATTCTTCGAAATAGATTGGGCGCATTTGCTCGAGGAGTTGGCCGCGGCCAACATATTCGATCGCTGGCGCGGGTCAAGGAGTTGATCGTTAAAATCGCCGATGAGATCGTTCTCATCCGATATGGAAAATTAGCAGGATCAGAGCGTTTCGATGCGGGAGAAAATATCGAGAGGATTATCGAGAATCTTTTATCAACTGGTGAGATAGTAAATAATGATCAGAGCATTCTGCCCTCAGGTAATTATGAAGAAAGTGAGAAATTAATTCGAAGTATTAACCATTCTTCAGAACTTCTCTATATTGATGAGAGTGATGGTCCCTGGCAGATGTCGATTGCAAGCGCAGCTGCTATTCGCCATCGCTTACTTGATAATTTGAGCGACCGTTTTGGCCAGAGTGAAAGGGTCGATCGGATGAGTAATAACCCCTTCCGCACCTGACCAACCAGCAAGCCAGGCATCTTCCTTCCTACCGGTCACAATAAGGGTAGGAGGACAATTAAAGATCTCATCTTTGAGCGATCTCGCAATTCCCATTCCGCCTTCAGGGACCGCTTCGCCATCAAGGATAAAGAGATCAATCGCCGCCTTGCCTGCTGCATAGGATTTCAGCGCAGGCCCGGTAGCAAATTCCATAATCCGGTGCTCAGGATGAACCTTGGAGACTCGCTTTCCAAGCGCCTTTTTGATGCTCTCCCTCACGCTCTGATCATCGCTATAAATCACGATGGAAAGTTCACCCTCTGATTTCTGAGAATCACCTTGGATCGAAGGCTTTGGGTTCTCACTAGCGCTCTCATGACTTTCCACCTTGATAGTTTACCCACCCTTATGAGAAATATTCTCAGCCCCCAGTTTAGATAAAGCGCTGCGGCTCCAATTGGCCAAAGTGTTAAAAAACTATTCCAGAGCGAGCCAAAAAAGATAGTGTGAAAGTGGTGAGCGCCACCTCAAAAAAGAGGCCAATTGGCCCTTTTCCACGATCAAAATCATCTCAGATGAGCAATAATCTCCCTATGTCTACGGCCACAACTTCGGCTCCTGCCCAAATTAATCGCCCCAACATTGTTGCGGTTGGAACAATTGTCTGGCTCGCTAGTGAATTAATGTTTTTCGCTGCGCTCTTTGCAATGTACTTTACAACGCGCGCTGTGCAGGGACCCGAGATCTGGGGTGAATCGACAGCGCTTTTAGATCTTCCCTTTGCATCGATCAACACAACGATTCTGGTTCTCTCATCTGTCACCTGTCAGTTTGGTGTATTTGCTGCAGAACGATTCCAAGCAAAACGCACCGGCTCACTTCTCCAATGGAGTAAATGGGGAATGCGGGAATGGTTTGCTCTCACCTTTATTATGGGAGCATTCTTTATCGGTGGACAAGTTTATGAATATGCAAAATTAGCTTCTGAAGGTCTCACCCTTTCATCCAATGCTTACGGGTCTGTCTTTTATATGACCACTGGTTTTCATGGACTTCATGTCACTGGCGGTTTAATCGCTTTTCTTATTGTTTTAGTACGAGTCTTTAGAGCTCAAAATTTTGGACATCGTCAAGCAACAACAGCCATCGTTGTCTCTTACTACTGGCACTTCGTTGATATTGTCTGGATCGCTTTATTTTCAGCGATCTATCTAGTGAAATAAGGAAGGCACCGTGTCCCAACTATCTCGGTATAGAAACCATCGATTCGCAAGACCAGTTCTCTTGGCCTTTGGATTACTCCTTGCTGGTGGACTCTTTAGCGCGGCAAATGCGGCAGCCGAATCTCTACGAGCTGAACCGATCGCTATTTCAGCTGATAAAAGCACCTTGATTAAAGAGGGTAAAGAAATTTTCAATCGTGGTTGTTCATCTTGTCATGGTTTAAATGCGGAAGGAGCAGGTGCAGCTCCATCTCTCATCGGCGTTGGTTCCGCTTCTGTTGATTTTCAAGTTGCAACCGGTCGTATGCCGATGGCAGATATGAGCCAACAGGCAGCGCGGAAAGCTCCGCTCTATGATGAATATGAAACTGCTGCTTTAGCTGCCTACGTTGCATCCCTTGCTCCAGGCCCAGCATCGGTTACCAATGAAGAACTTGCTTGGGAGCGCGATGGAAATGCAGCATCAGGTGGAACGCTCTTTAGAAATAACTGCGCGATGTGCCATAACTTGGCTGGCCAAGGAGGCGCGCTCACCAAAGGTAAATACGCCCCAACTGTTATGGGGGTAGAAGCGCGTCATATTTATGAAGCGATGATTACCGGGCCACAAGCGATGCCAGTTTTCGGAGATAAAATCATCTCTCCAGAAGAAAAACTCGACATCATTAAATGGATCAAAGCAATGGAGAGTGAACCATCACTAGGTGGTGCAAGTTTAGGTCGAGTTGGCCCGGTCACCGAAGGTCTACTTGCTTGGACCCTTGGCCTTGGGCTCCTTATAGGTATTGCCGTCTGGTTAACTGCGAAGGCGAAATAAATTATGTCACTACAACCAATTCAAGACCCGGGCCTTCCAACACATGTACACCGCAGAGCTGATACTGATCCAATCGCTGCTAAACGTGCAGAGCGACAAGTCGCCTCACTCTTTCTCACCTCAGCCTTGGGAACAATTCTCTTTATTTATGCCTATGTAGGTATTCCACGCGATCAACTCCTCTTTCTTCCGGTAATTGGCACCACCAATGCCCACGAGCTCTTCCTTGGTTTAGGCCTTGCCATCTCGCTCTTTTTTATTGGGATGGGCGCAGTACATTGGGCAAAAACATTAATGCCAAATCATGAAGTGATTGAAATTCGAAAAGAGCAACGATCAAAGGAAGAAGATCGCCAAGCACTTATTCAAACCGTCCAAGAACAAGGCGCCACCGCAGGTCTTGGAAGAAGAACTCTCATTAAAAGAACTCTCGGTCTCTCCCTTGGTCTTGTTGGTATTGCACCGATTCTTCTCCTTCGGGATTTAGGCCCACTTCCTGGAAATGATCTCAATGAAACAAGTTGGAAAGCAGGAACCCGCTTAGTAACCGATCCAGGCGATCGTCCAATTAGACCAAGTGATTTAGAAGTTGGCGCTGTTGCACAAGTTCTACCGGCAATCGTTCCAGGAAGCTATCGAAGTTTAAATGACATCGCTAAAGATGCTCTTCTCTTAATTCGAATCAGGCCAGAAGAATTTAATCTCGATGCCGAGCGACTTTCATGGACCTATCAAGGCATTATCGCTTTCTCTAAGATCTGCTCTCATATGGGTTGCGCTGTTGCGCTCTATGAGCAGACCACGAAACATCTACTCTGCCCATGCCATCAATCAACTTTTGATGTGACCCGGGCAGCAAAAGTTATTTTTGGGCCATCGGCTAGACCGCTACCCCAACTTCCCATCACTGTTGATGCGGAAGGTTATTTAATTGCCAAGGCACCATTTAATGAAGCAGTTGGACCAAGTTTCTGGGGGCGTGATTCAGCATGAGCGTAGGTAAAAAAGCCGTTGGCTCGGTAGCCAACTATATGGATGAGCGAGTTGGCGCAGCGAAGTGGATGAAGAAGACTCTTAACAAGGTCTTCCCTGATCACTGGTCCTTTATGCTCGGTGAGATTGTGATGTACTCCTTTGTCATCCTTCTTCTCACTGGAACATTTCTTACCTTCTGGTATGACCCATCAATGCGAATAGTTGAGTATGAAGGTTCCTATGAACCTCTCAAGGGTATTGAAATGTCTGCGGCTTATGCCTCATCTCTGGAGATCTCCTTTGATGTCCGTGGCGGTCTATTGATGCGACAGATCCATCACTGGGCAGCGCTCTTATTCCTTGCAGCGATGGTCGCTCATTTACTCCGAGTCTTTTTCACTGGCGCATTTAGAAAACCACGAGAGCTCAACTGGATTATCGGAGTAGGCCTTCTTACTCTCGGAATCGTTGAAGGATTTCTTGGTTACTCACTACCTGATGATCTTCTCTCTGGCACGGGAGTTCGTATCGCTGAAGCGATCATGCAGGCTATCCCAGTTGTTGGCTCCTACATCTCCTACTTTGTCTTTGGCGGGGCATTTCCTGGTTATATCTTTATTCCGCGGATCTATATCGTCCATGTTCTTCTTATCCCTGGAATATTTTTAGCCCTGATTACAGCTCACGTGATGTTGGTCTGGTATCAAAAGCACACCCAGTATCCAGGTCCTGGTCGAACAGAGAAGAATGTTGTGGGATATCCAATGCTACCTGTTTATGCTGCAAAAGCTGGTGGTTTCTTCTTTATCGTCTTTGGTTTTACGGCATTTCTTGGCGCAGTAGCGCAGATCAATCCGATCTGGGTCTATGGCCCTTATACCCCAGCACAGATTGGCGCAGGCTCGCAACCCGATTGGTATATGGGTTGGCTTGATGGTTTAGTTCGCATGGCGCCCCCGCTTGAGACATATATCTTTGGAGTAACTATCTCCTGGAATATTCTCATTCCTGGGCTGATAATTCCTGGAATCTTATTTACCTTAATGGCGCTCTATCCCTTTATTGAAAGTTGGATTACAGGAGATAAGCGAGAGCATCATCTCCTAGATCGCCCTCGCAACAATCCCAATAGAACTGCTATCGGTGCAATGTCACTCACCTTTGTCCTTGTTACTTTAATCAATGGTGGTAACGATCTCCTGGCAACAAACTTTGATCTCTCTATCAATCAAATTATGTGGTTTACCCGGATAGGAGTCTTTGTTCTACCGCCGATCGCCTTTGTTGTAACGAAGCGAATCTGTCTTGCGCTACAGCGACATGATCGAGAGATGCTTCTCCACGGCCGAGAGACAGGACGGCTTGTGATGCTGCCACATGGTGAATTTATTGAGGTTCATGAACCGCTCTCTCCCGAGAAGGCCTTCCTACTTTCCTCACATGAACAACTTCCAGCCCTCACTGCGCCAGAAGAAGATTCTCGAGGAGTGGCGTTGCCACGAGGTCTTCGCAATAAGCTGCGAGCTCGATGGTCGAGCGCTAATGCTGAACAGATTGATAAGCCAACTGCGGATGAGTTGAAAGAGATAGAACACCACTAATCTCTGCAACACTCCAGTAAGGGTTCTGCTCAGCCTTGATTAAGAATTGTAGCTATTACCTAGTTTCAGCGAGTAATTTTAGTTTGACTAGGCTCTTTGCCATCATAACTGGATTTACTTTGAGCGCACCGGTGATCTCCAGCCATCTCTTGCTTCGAGCGGTATTACCATCAAAGATCTCTCGAACTCGTACGCTATTTTCTGTTAAAGGGGTGAGCTGATAGCGCCACTGCCACCGCATGAGATGTTGCCAACCGATCTCTCGATCTTCCTCAAAAACTATCACCTCATTTTTGATCCGATATGGAAGCTTGATCTTCATCCCCATAGAAAATTTCGAACCAAGATAGAGGCGCCTGGGTCCTGAGATGAAACTTTTTACAGATCCAGATCCATCGAATTGGCTATGTTGATTGGCATCAGCCAAAATATCAAAAACTTTTCGCGCCGGAGCGGCAATGTCAATCTCTACCGCCAGAAGATATGGATCAGTGGTCTCTAAAATTTGCGCTCTCGGGCGAGGCGATGGATCTGAAGAATGCACTTCAGAGTTCATAGAATTTAATGTTCGCTCTGATATTCGGGGCGCTCATATTCAAGGACAAAGCCCATAATCGATACAACGAGTGTTCCAACTCCGATAAGAAAGAGCCACCAGCCAATAATTAATCCAAGTGCTGTTAGCGTTGATGTGAAACCAACCGCCAGCGGCCACCATGAGTATGGGCTGAAAAATCCCAGCTCTCCTGCCCCATCTGCAATATCGCCATCAACTCGATCCTCTGGCAAATTGTCGCCGATCCGTCTCTGGGTAAACCAGAAATAGAAAGCGATGATGAGCGCAAGACCTGCGCTAAGTCCCATCGCAGTGATTCCAACAATCTCACCACCCAGAAGCCAGTAAACAAGATCAACAACGATATAAAAGACGGTGAGAAAAGCAAAGAGTTGCCAACCAAATTTCACTATTAATGTCCCGTCTTCTCAGTCTGGATATGTGGATAGTGAAGATCAAAAGCTGGTCGCTCTGATCGAATCCGCGGCATGGAGTGGAAGTTATGACGCGGTGGTGGGCAAGAGGTGGCCCATTCAAGCGAGGCGCCATATCCCCATGGATCATCAACGCCAACGAGTGGGGCTTTTCGTGAGATCCAGATATTGATCGCAAAAGGAATCATGGAGAGGGCAAGGAGGGCCGCGCCAACGGTTGAGACCATATTCATCACAGTAAAGCCATCGGTTGCTAAATAATCTGCATAACGACGTGGGAATCCTTTGATACCAAGCCAGTGCTGAATTAAGAAGGTGAGGTGGAATCCAATAAAGAGAGTCCAGAAATGGATCTTTCCCAACCTCTCATTGAGCATTCGACCGGTGAACTTTGGCCACCAGAAGTAAAAGCCGGCAAACATGGTGAAGACAACTGTGCCAAAGAGCACGTAATGGAAATGCGCCACAACGAAGTAGGAGGCAGAGACCGCAAAATTTAACGGTGGGCTAGCCAGGATAATTCCAGTTAAACCACCAAGGAGGAAGGTAATTAAAAATCCAATTGTCCAGAGCATCGGAGTCTCAAGGGTGACCGATCCGCGCCACATCGTTCCAATCCAGTTAAAGAATTTCACACCGGTAGGAACTCCAATAAGAAATGTCATAAAGGAGAAGAAGCCTAAGAGAACTTGCCCCGTGGCAAACATATGGTGGGCCCATACTGCAACAGAGAGCGCCGCGATAGCTATCGTTGCTGCGATCAAACCTTTATAACCAAAGATCGGTTTCCTGCTAAAAACTGGAAGAATCTCAGAGGCAATTCCAAAAAATGGTAGGGCCAAGATATAAACCTCGGGATGGCCAAAGAACCAGAAAATATGTTGCCATAAGAGCGCACCGCCATTGGCTGGATCAAAAATATTGGAGCCAAAGAGGCGATCAGATTCCAACGCTAAGAGCGCAGCAGCCAGTGGAGGGAAAGCGAGAAGAATTAAGATTGAGGTGAGAAGAACATTCCAGGTAAAGATCGACATACGAAACATCGTCATACCAGGAGCTCTCATCGTAAAGATCGTGGTGATGAAATTAACGCCACCAAGAATCGTTCCAAGGCCACCTACTGCAAGACCAACAATCCAAAGATCTGAACCAATGCCAGGTGAATACTGCGCACTAGAGAGCGGTGCATAAGCGGTCCAGCCAAAAGATGCCGCTCCCCCTGGAGCTAAGAATCCAGCAGTTGCCATAATGCTGCCAAATAAATAAAGCCAATAGGAGAGCATATTCATTCTTGGGAATGCAACATCTGCAGCTCCAATTTGAAGCGGCATAATCACATTAGCAAAACCAATAAATAGTGGAGTAGCAAACATCAAGAGCATAATTGTTCCGTGCATAGTAAAAATTTGGTTGTACTGCTCCACGCTCATAAATTGAAGACCTGGGCGAGCAAGTTCTGCTCGAATAAAGAGGGCAAGAATTCCAGCGAAGAGGAACCATGCAAAGGAAGTTACTAGATACATCTGGCCAATCAATTTATGATCGGTTGTTGTCAGCAACTTTCTAATTAACGATCCTTTTGATGTAGGTGCTAAAGATGTGGCGCGATTAACCGTCTCTAGCCCTCCAACCGGACGCGTTGCATACGTTGTCATGCGTTGGCTCCTTGAATTTGCTCATCTTCGCTAGCTTGAAGTGATTGGATATAACTCTTGTATTCTGAAACGCTCACTACCTTGACGTTAAATAACATCTGGGAATGCTGTCTTCCGCAGAGAATGTTGCACCTGCCAGGATATGTTCCTACTTTTTTCGCAGTAAATTCAATCTGATTCTCTACCCCTGGAATATTTTGAATCTGAATCATAAAAGCGGGAATCCAGAATCCATGGACAACATCGGATGCAGTAATTTTAAAACGGACTTTCTCTCCCACCGGCATGTAGAGCGTTGGTGGTTTAGCTGGTGTGCCAGTAACTGTTCTTCCAGGACCAGCTTCTTGATAGGTAAATTGCCACGACCATTGAAAACCATTAACGGTGATGTCATGAACAACTTCACTCTGACTAGAAAGAGGAGTTACCTCTTTAATTTCATTCTGCGCCCGTGCCGTGTAGGCAAAAATGACTGCAACTATGATGAATGGAATAACGGTATAAGAAACTTCAACTGGAATGTTGTACTGGGTCTGCTTCGGAAAATCTTCATTTTTCTTACGATGAAATGCTATCGGCCAGATAATTAAAATCATCGTGATGAGACCAACCACTGCTGCAGTAATCCATGCCCCTTGCCATAACCCCAAAGATGCATCGTTAACGCTTGAGAGGCCTTCTTCAAAACCAAAACCACGTAGCTCTTGCGAGGAACATCCGGCTAGAAAGAGCGAGCTAGATAGGAGGGCAAGAAGCGCCAGGGAACGTTTTCGCATAGGGAAAGAATATCTGCCTAGCTCGCATCTCGTCGCGGCCCAGAGTAGCCTTCCGTAGGTGTCGCCTATCACAGCAGAAAACTCACGAAATTTTCAAGAATTCGCCCCTATCGCTCCGGCCATTCTTGAAAATCTCCCTGCAATATTTTCATCAGGAGATAGTGATCCATCTGCATTTATCGGTCCAGGCGCAGAACAGGCCATCAAGTTAGAACGTGGCCTTGCTCTCATTGCCCAATGCCTGGGAGTTCGAAGTGATGATCTATTTCTCTTCTCGGATAAATATCTTGCTTTCTATACTGGTCTTCTCGGTTTACTTTCAGCGGGAAATTTCTCCACTCTCAACTACAGCTCAATCGATAAGAAAGATCTTCTCGCCATCATCAAAGGGTTAGAAAAATCAGAGCTAGAAAAAAAGGCTCTCCCAACTTCGCTCTCAGGTCAGATTGCCTTTCCCGATCTACAAGGCGATCTCCAAACTTTAACGATTCTCCAGATCCGAAATGGTGAGACCGGAATCTGGCAATCTAACTGGCCCACGGGGCCACTCTTTCTTGATGCCACCTCTGCGCCGCCATTAACTCTCACCGGGGCTATCGGGCGATCCTCGATCCCTGGATCAGCGCCCCTACCTGCCGGATGGCTCTGCGCTCTCTTTGATAGCGCCAGCTGGGGCGGGCCTCGTGGTCTTTACTGCCTTGCCATTAATCAACGGGCCCACTGGAAAAACCCGCTCCCAACTTTTGATCCACAGCTTTCGCGTTTTGGAGCCAATTACGGTTTAACGCTTTGGGCGGCAGCCGCTCTTGAAGAATTCAAGTCATGGAATTTTGATCAAATCAATAGCGCGAATTTCGTGATTCGAGAAATCGTGAGAAAAGAAATTCCAGAGGTGGAGATTGCCGGCAGTGAAACCTTTGATCGACTATCAATTTCATTTCTTCATGTACCAGCCGATGATCTCCTCCGCCGCCTCTATAGCGATGGATTTCTCCTCGATTCAGGTTCTGCCTGCTCGCCCTCTGCCTTAGAGCCCAGCCATGTCCTTACCGCGATGGGAATTTTAAGCCATGGAAATGTTCGTATCAGGCTACGACCAGATAATTCGCACTCTGCGCAAGATCTTGCCAAATCATTGGTAAAACATGTGAAAGCTATCCGCGAAGAGATTTTCTAATGGGTAAAGTGATTCGAGTTGATGCTCTCGGCACGCTCTGTCCTATCCCCATCATTGAACTTTCAAAAACTATGCGCCGTTTTGTAGACGAGCAAGAATTTCGTTTAGAAAGTGATGATGTTGCAACCTGGTCAGATCTGAAGGCTTGGGCTCGCCTCACTAAAAATCAAGTGAAACAGATTGATACAAATACTTTTGAGATTACCCGAGGCCTATCTGATTCAGAAGCGAAGAAAGCAGAATCTTAATCAGCAAGTGAAGAGAGCGGGTGGGCGATCTCGGCTGCTGCGCTCTCGCCGTAAGCCTCGCTAAATCGTTCTATAAAACTCTGGCGAGTAAAGCGATACTCCTGGGTGCCTTTTGTCTCGATCACATAGGTTGCAATCATGGAACCAAGTTGAGCCGATCTTTCATTACTTAAATTCCATGCAATCCCTGCAAGAAAACCTGATCTAAATGCATCTCCTAGACCAGTTGGATCTACCTTGATTTTCTCTTGAGGAACATGAACCAGAACGCTCTCTTCACCTTTCACTTCAACTTTTACTCCGGCA
>JAQCKU010000038.1 GCA_027592195.1 Actinomycetota bacterium | reverse complement strand
AGAAGCAGTAGCAGCAGCAAAAGCTGGCGAAGAGAGCGTTGCAGCAGGAGAGCCTCTTGCTGATTGGGAGAAAGATCTTCTTGCCGGTACAGCTGGATCTCCAGAGAGCGCCGTCGTCGATCCTCAAACACCAGAAAAAGTGGGTGAGTAGTAGATGGCTGCATATACATCAGAGGATGTAAAACGACTTCGGGAAATGACTGCTGCTGGAATGGTCGATTGCAAAAAAGCTCTCGATGAAGCAGAAGGTGATTTTGATAAAGCAGTCGAGATTATTCGTGTGAAAGGTCTCAAGGGTGTAACAAAGCGCGAAGGCCGGACAACATCCAATGGTCTTGTCACAGCAAAGAGTGAAGGCTCTGTCACCGTGATGTTAGAGCTCAACTGCGAAACGGATTTTGTCTCCAAGAGCGATCGCTTTCAAGCAGTAGCGCAAGAGTTGGTTGATCATCTCTTTGCTATCAAGCCAAGTGATGCGGGCGCTTTTGCTGCCTCGAAACTTGCTAGCGGAAAGAGCGTTCAGGAATTTATTGATGAAGCGAATGCAACGTTGGGTGAGAAGATTGAACTTCGCCAGATTGCTGTCGCGCAAGGTGCAACCGCGCTTTATCTCCATCAGACCAGCCCAGATCTTCCACCACAACTAGGCGTCGTTGTTTCTTTAGATAAAGAATCTGCCGAGACAGGTCGCGATATCGCTCAACATATTGCAGCCTTTGCTCCCTCTTATCTCACCAGGTCAGATGTTCCGGCCGATCTCGTGGAGAACGAGCGCCATGTTGCCGAAGAGACCGCTAAGAATGAAGGCAAGCCTGAGGCTGCGATAGCCAAAATTACAGAGGGGCGAGTCACTGGCTTTATGAAGGAAGTAGTTCTTCTGGAGCAACCATTTGCTAAAGATCAGAAGAAATCGGTCGAGCAGGTGCTAAAAGAGGCAGGCGTTTCTGTGTCGGCCTTCTACCGCTTCCGCGTCGGGCAGTAATCTAGGCAGAAGGGCAGTCTCAAGAATTTCTTGAAATCGCCAGATGATCAAAAGTTCTGATCAAATGTTTTGGAAGGAGCGCTCGTTATGGCTAGAAAAGATAAAGGCTATAAACGAGTGCTCCTTAAACTTTCAGGTGAAGTCTTTGGTGGCGAAAAGGGTCTCGGCGTTGACCCAGAAGTTGTTGCCGATGTGGCAACCCAGATCGCTGATGTGGCAAAAAGTGGAGTTGAGGTAGCGATCGTTGTAGGTGGTGGAAATTATTTCCGAGGAGCAGAGCTACAACAATTAGGTATGGATCGAGCCCGAGCCGATTACATGGGAATGCTCGGTACGGTGATGAACTGTCTTGCCTTACAAGATTTTCTGGAGAAAAAAGGGATTGATACTCGAGTACAAACTGCGATAACAATGGGGCAAGTTGCCGAGCCATATATCCCGCGCCGCTCAATCAGGCACTTAGAAAAAGGTCGAGTTGTCATTTTTGGTGCAGGAGCAGGTATGCCTTTCTTCACTACAGATACTGTTGCAGCTCAGAGGGCGTTGGAAATTGGTGTGGATGCGCTCCTGCTAGCAAAAAGCGGAGTCGATGGCGTCTACAGCGCAGATCCACGAGTTGATAAGAGCGCTGTGAAATTTGAAACCATCTCTTATGATGAAGTTCTCTCAAAATCTCTAGCCGTGGCAGATGCCGCCGCTTTTAGCTTATGCCGAGAAAATAAACTGCCGATTATCGTTTTTGATCTTTTAGAAAAGGGAAATATTGCACGAGCAGTTCGTGGTGAAAAAATTGGAACCCTGGTCAATTAAAAATCAGTGAAAAATGAGATTCGAATATTTATAGAGAAGTGAGAACGATTTTATAAGGGCAAAAGAGGCAAGGAGAGCAAAAAATGTCAGATCTAGGAAGCGTGCTAGGTGAGATGACAACAAAGATGGATAAGGCAGTAGAGGTTGCCAAAGAAGATTTTGGCTCGATCCGTACCGGCCGTGCTCATCCTGCGATGTTTGCCAAGATTATGGTTGATTACTACGGAACGCTCACACCGCTTTCGCAGTTGGCAACGGTACAGATTCCAGAGGCTCGCACTGCGCTAGTTACTCCTTTTGATAAAGGGGCGATGGCCAATATCGAAAAGGCAATCCGGGACTCAGATCTTGGCGTAAACCCAGGAAATGATGGCGGAGTCATCCGAGTTAACTTTCCGCAATTAACGCAAGAGCGACGGAAAGAATATATAAAAGTTGCCAGGGGTAAAGCTGAAGATTCAAAAGTTTCTCTCCGAAATATCCGTCGAAGTGCAAAAGAGCAGATGGAGAAGATGGAGAAAGATGGTCTTATCGGCAAAGATGATCTGGCGCGAGCTGAGAAAGATATGGAGAAAGCAACATCAGAGCATGTGACAAAAATTGATGAGCTTTTAAAACATAAAGAGAGTGAGCTTCTCGAAGTTTAGAGAGAAGAAAATGTCAGATCTCCATTCGCTCAACGAGGCGATTAATAAACGCACCGGACGAAAAATGGCGGCCTCTATCGCTATAGCCCTTTTGCTCCTGGCTCTTATCTTCACCTCAATTACTTTCTGGATGGCGGGATTTGCCGTGATCGTAGTGATTGCAGTTTCTTTTGCCATGCATGAATTAACCAACGCCTTAAAGAGCCATGGAATTGAGATTCTTAGTAAATTTTTAATCCTCTCGAGCGTAACTGTCTTGGCGAGCGTCTGGTTTGATGGTCAGAGCGCTTTGCAAACATATCTTCCAATAATCTTTCTGATCAATATTTTAATTCTCTTGGCCAAGGGCCCAGAAAACTTTATCGCTCGCGCTAGCGCCTCACTCTTTGCACTTATCTATCTTGCGCTATTGCCAGCTTTTATTATCTTATTGGCGCGAGATAGCGATGGCTTTGCACTGATCACCATCTTGGTTCTCCTAGTTGGGTTAAATGATACTTTTGCATTTTTTACCGGAGTGTTAATTGGGAAAAATAAAATGTCTCCAACTCTCTCGCCAAAAAAGAGCTGGGAAGGTTTTATTGGGGGAGCGGTCTTTACTGCCATCGGAGCATCGATGGCTTTCTATTATTTATTAGAGAAACCCTGGTGGCTTGGGTTAGCGATGGGAATTTTAGGATCTTTAGCTGCAACAGCAGGAGATCTGATCGAAAGTGGAATAAAGCGAGATATCGGGATAAAAGATATGAGCTCGCTCCTTCCTGGTCATGGTGGGATGTTAGATCGGTTAGATTCAGCAATTATTACCGCTCCGGTTTTCTGGATATTTCTTGAACTAACGAAAGCGATCTGATGAGTGAATTGAAATTAGTCTTTGATGAACCAAAGCAGCGGAAGAAAGCTCCCTCCCATCTTGCCGATCTCACCATCGAGGAGCGGCTCGAGCGAGCAAGGGATCTTGGAATTCCTGCCTTCCGTGTTAATCAGATCGCTACCCATTACTTTACCCATTACAACGATGATCCGATGAGCTGGAGTGATTTTCCTAAAAGTTTAAGAGAAGTTGTTAAGAGTGAATTCCTCCCTACCTTAATTACTCTTGTTCGATCCATAACCTGTGATAACGGTCTAACCCGAAAAGATCTCTGGCGGCTACATGATGGCGTATTGGTAGAGAGCGTACTGATGCGCTATCCCGAGCGAACTACGGTCTGTATCTCATCGCAAGCTGGATGCGGGATGAACTGTCCCTTCTGTGCAACAGGACAGGCAGGGCTGACACGAAATCTCACTGCTGGTGAAATTACCGCCCAACTTGTCGCAGCAGCAAAGGCATGTGCAGATGGCGAGCTACCTGGTGGGCCGACTCGACTATCTAATGTGGTTTATATGGGAATGGGCGAGCCCCTTGCCAATTACAACGCAGTGATGCGATCGGTTCGAAATATTGTTACTCCAAAACCTGATGGCTTGGAGATTGGTGCACGCTCTATCACTATCTCAACAGTTGGCCTCGTTAATGGAATTGAAAAATTAACGCAGGAGGGGCTTCAAGTTCGCCTTGCGGTCTCACTTCATACTCCAGATGATGAGCTACGAGATAGCTTGGTGCCGATTAACTCTCGATGGAAGGTCGGTGAGGTGTTAGCGGCTGCAGATCGATATGCAGATAAGACTGGGCGTCGGTACTCGATTGAATATGCGCTGATTCGCGATATTAATGATCAAGCATTTCGCGCAGATCTTCTTGGGAAGTTGCTGAAAAACCGCCATGCCCATGTCAATCTCATTCCGCTCAATCCCACGCCAGGTTCGAAGTGGACTGCATCGAGGAAGGAAGATGAGCGAGAGTTTCTGAGAATATTGGAAAATTATGGCGTCCCAGTGACGGTCCGAGATACTCGCGGTCGAGAAATTGATGGGGCCTGCGGACAACTTGCGGCAGCCAGTACCGATCTGATTGGCGAAAGTTCAATTTAAGCAAAGCTACTGTTGCAAGCTGGCTTTATCCTAGTAATCTCGCCACATGAAAACGCTCAATAACTTTATCAACGGTAAATCCGTTCCTTCACGCTCTGAGTCCAGCTACGATCTTATTAATCCATCAACGGGTGAAGTTTTTGCCAAGGCGCCAGAATCTTCGGCGGCAGATGTTGATCTAGCGATGCAAGCTGCAGCAAAAGCTTTTGAAGATTGGAAAGAGTCAACCCCTGGAGAGCGCCAGCGGGCAATCAATAAAATTGCTGATGCGATCGAGGCAAGAAGTGAAGAGCTAATTGAGATTGAATCAGAAAATACCGGAAAGCCGATTGCAATTACTCGCCAAGAAGAGATGGGTCCGATGCTCGATCAGATCCGCTTCTTTGCCGGAGCTGCCAGAAATTTAGAAGGGAAAAGCGCTGCCGAATATGTCCGTGGCCATACCTCTTTTATTAGACGTGAGCCGATCGGTGTCTGCGCTCAAGTAACTCCTTGGAACTATCCGATGATGATGGCTGTTTGGAAGTGGGCGCCTGCGATCGCTGCCGGAAATACTGTTGTTTTAAAACCAAGTGATACCACTCCGGTCTCCACGCTCTGGATGGCAGAGTTGATGCAAGAGTTTTTACCAGAAGGTGTGATCAATGTTGTAGCCGGTGGGCGTGAGACAGGTCGTGCACTTGTTGAACATAAGATTCCACAATTTGTATCTATTACTGGATCGGTGCGGGCAGGTATGGAAGTTGCCCAGAGCGCGTCAAAGGATCTAAAGAAATTACATCTGGAGCTAGGTGGCAAGGCGCCGGTTGTGATCTTTGCTGATGCAGATATTCAAGCTGCCTGTGAGTGGATCGCCGTTGCCGGCTTTTTTAACGCTGGCCAAGATTGCACCGCAGCCACTCGCGTTATTGTTGAAGAGAGCGTCTATGAAGATGTTGTTGCACTGTTAAGTGAGCAGGCTAAAAATAATATTAAAGTAGGGGCGCCAACTGAAGATGTTCTCTATGGCCCGGTCAATAACGCCAACCAATTAGCGCGGGTTCAGGGCTTTCTTGATCGCACTCCTACACATGCTCGCATCACCGCTGGTGGAAGCCAAATTGATCGTCCTGGTTACTTCTGGAGCCCCACAGTGGTTGCCGATCTCAAGCAGAGCGATGAGATGATTCAGAGCGAGATCTTTGCTCCCGTGATTACGATTCAGAAATTCACAGGAGAGAGCGAGGCGATCTCCTATGCCAACGGGGTTCAATATGGCCTTGCCTCAAGTGTCTGGACCAAAGATCACGGCCGGGCGATGCGAATGGCTAAAGCCTTTGATTTTGGATGTGTCTGGATCAATACCCATATCCCAATGGTTGCAGAGATGCCCCATGGTGGATTTAAACATTCAGGCTATGGCAAGGACCTCTCTGGATATAGCTTTGAGGAGTACACCCGGATCAAGCATGTGATGACCAATCTCAATGCTTAAACCTGCTTAAACCTGCTTAAACCTGCTTAAACCTGCTTAAACCTGCTTAAACTCTAGCTCTGATACCGCTAAAGTTCGGCTATAGCTCACCGCCACTTCGAGAGAAAGATAAATTCCTATGTCAAATGACTTTCGCGAAATGCCAAAAGATCCTAAAACTCGCTCGCTCATCAACGCTCAAATTTCTCGCCGCGGACTCTTAGCGGCTGCCGGTGGAGTTGGCGCTGTTGCTCTCTTAGCATCATGTGGTAGCGATAGCGAGATTGCAGCTGGATCTTTTCCTGAAGATGAAGGTGGCACTGTTCGTTGGGCTAACTGGACGGCATATATGGATCAGAAGCGAGTAGATGGTGAGCGCACCTATCCATCACTTAATAAATTCATTGAACAAACAGGTATTGATGTTGACTATCTCGTTAAATATAACGATAACGATGAGTTTTACGCGCAGGTACAGGAGAAGCTGAAAGCTGGAGACGATATTGGTTATGACATTGTTACACCAACAGATTGGATGGCAGCTCGCTGGATCCGACTTGGTTATGCCCGTGAATTAGATTCTGCCAATATTCCTAATAAAGGAAATATTCTCGACACCCTTTCAGATATCAGCTTTGATCCAGGAAGAAATTACTCAATGACCTGGCAATCTGGCTTTGCTGGTTTTGGCTGGAATAAAGATTTAGTGGATGAAGATATTCTCAGCCTAGATCAACTCTTTAGTGAGAAATATAAAGGTCGCGTGATGGTTCTTTCAGAGATGAGAGATACGATCGGAATTATCCTCCAATATCAAGGCGTTGATATCTCCAAGCAATTTAGCGAAGATCAATTTATGAACGCGATTGATTTCCTTAAGCAAAAAATCTCTGATGGATATATCCGTCAGGTAAAAGGAAATGATTATTTAGAGGATATGGCCAATGGTGATGCGCTCGCTGTTATCGGATGGAGCGGGGATATGTTCTCCGAAAATCTCGGTGGTCAAAATTATGGCTTTGCCATCCCTGAATCAGGTGGAACGCTCTGGAGCGATAATATGCTGATCGCCTCTACCTCCTCCAATAAATCTAACTCTGAGAAGTTGATCAATCATTATTACGATCCTGCGATTGCAGCGGAAGTTGCAGCCTGGGTTAACTACATCTGCCCAGTCAAGGGAGCTCAGGAAGAGATGGAGAAGATTGATCCAACACTTGCAGAGAGTCCATTTATCTTCCCGGATGCAGAGACGCTCAGTAAGGTGCAAGTATTTAGAGGCTTAAGCGCCGAAGAAGAATTTAATTACTCCGATGCCTTCCAAGAGGCAATCGGCGCCTAACGCAGGTGAGTGAGCCTAAAAAGGTACAAGGAGATTTAATACTCTCAAATATCACTAAGAGCTTTGGTGATTTTGTTGCTGTTGATGATCTATCTCTTCGTATAGAGCAGGGCTCATTCTTTGCACTTCTTGGCCCATCTGGTTGTGGCAAAACCACAACGCTTCGAATGATGGCAGGCCTTGAAGAGCCCACATCTGGAAAGATATGTATCGGTGATACCGATATCACCGATACAAAACCATACGACCGACCTGTCAATACGGTTTTCCAGAATTACGCCCTCTTTCCGCACCTCACAATCCATGAAAATGTCGCTTTTGGTTTGCGAAGAAGAGGCGTGAAAGAGATTGATCCGGCGGTTGAAAAAGTACTTAACTTAGTAGAGCTTGCACATCTGAAAAATAGAAAACCTAGTCAACTATCTGGTGGGCAACAACAGCGAATTGCACTTGCCCGGGCGATCGTTAATAAACCTGCCCTCCTCCTCTTAGATGAACCACTGGGAGCCCTTGATCTCAAGCTTCGTCGACAGATGCAGATTGAGTTGAAGTGGATTCAGACCGAAGTTGGTATCACTTTTGTTCATGTTACCCATGACCAAGAGGAAGCGATGACAATGGCCGACACCGTTGCGGTGATGAATAATGGCAAGATAGAACAGATGGGATCTCCTGCAGATCTTTATGAAAATCCCAAAACGGTATTTGTCGCTAACTTCTTAGGTCAATCTAATTTTATTGATGGCACCTTGGAATCAAGTGATGGCGCCAGCGTTGTTGCCAATATTCAAGGCACTCGGATCACCTTTCCAAAAGCGCGAAATAATGCCAGCGGCAAGGATCTAAAAGTGGGAATACGGCCGGAGAAATTCCGCCTACATAGCGCTGGAGATAGCGTTAATGGAAATGTTTTAACCGGTGGCATCATCACCGATATCTCATTTTTTGGAGTGAGCACCCAGTACTTAGTTGAGATGGCTTGGAAGCAAGAGTTGATGGTCTTTGAACAAAATGATGGCGGCGCCCCAGACCTAGAGAAAGGTGATGCTGTGACCCTTTCATGGGAGCCACAGTTTACTTTTGCTCTTGATGCGAACTCGAATTAATTTGTAGGTGGAGTAGATGGCGATAGCTCGCGTTGGCAGTAGTGAGAAAGTCTATTCTCCAAATAAGCGCTCTAAGCGAAATGCATATTTACTTTTAGCTCCAGGACTTCTCTGGCTCTTACTCTTCTTTGTCTTTCCACTTCTTAATTTAGCGGAGACCTCAACAAAAACTCCTTCGCCGACATTTGAAACTGGTGAATTTGTTCAGAGCTTTCGCTTTGCCAATTTTATCGATGCCTTCCTTGCCAATCAGGCTCAGTTTTATCGATCCTTTACCTACGCTCTCGCTGCCACGATTATTGCCCTTGCTATCGCTTATCCGCTGGCCTACTCCATTGCATTTAGAAGCGGAGCGTGGAAAAACTTTCTTCTTATCTTGGTAATTGCGCCATTTTTCACCTCCTTTCTTCTCCGCACGCTGGCATGGAAACAAATTCTTGGCGCAGAGGGGCCCGTTGTCTTTATTTTGAAATTTCTAGGAATACTTCCCGATGGCGCCACTATTACTGCCACGGCATTTTCGGTAATTTTAGGGCTTACCTATAACTTCCTTCCATTTATGACCTTGCCAATTTATGCATCACTTGATCGCCTTGATTATCGATTGATAGAAGCGTCCGGAGATCTCTATGCAAATGGCGCAACAACTTTTCGAAAAGTAACGCTGCCGCTATCGATGCCAGGGGTGGTTGCTGGAACTTTATTGACCTTTATCCCGGCATCAGGAGATTATATAAATGCACAGCTTTTAGGAAGCCCTGATAATTTTATGATTGGTAATGTTATTAACTCTCGATTTTTTAGAGTAGTAGATTATCCAACTGCCGCTGCTCTCTCCTTCACTCTTATGACTACTATTTTAATTTTAGTCATCATCTATATCCGTCGCTCTGGAACCGATGAACTGGTATGAGCCGGTGGTTCTCTCGAAATTTGATCCGGATCTATACCGGTGCAGCTCTTCTTTTTATTCTTCTTCCAATTTTTTACACAATAGCTTTCTCTTTTAACGATACCGAAAAACGAAATATCTCTTGGCAAGGCTTCACGATACGAGCATGGCTCAATCCCTGTGAGCCCATTGGAATATGTGAAGCCCTTGGAAACTCTTTTAAAGTCGGTATCACTGCAACGGTGGTAGCCACAATTCTTGGAACGATGATTGCATTTGCCCTAGGCCGCTATGATTTCAAAGGAAGAGGAACGACAAATCTCTTGATCTTCCTGCCGATGGCAACCCCAGAAGTTGTCCTTGGCGCATCTCTACTCTCCATGTTTATTAATGTAGGCCTTGGCACCGGCTTAATTCCGGTAATTATCTCTCACATCATGTTCTGCATCTCTTTTGTCGTTGTCACAGTGAAAGCTCGGATTGCAAGTCTTGATCCAAAGCTGGAAGAGGCAGCAAGAGATCTCTATGCCAATGAATGGGAGACCTTTAGAAGAATTACCCTGCCGCTGGTAGCGCCAGGAATCGCTGCAGCTGCGCTCCTTGCCTTTGCCCTCTCTTTTGATGATTTCATCATCACCAATTTCAACTCAGGAACGGTCGATACTTTTCCTGAATATGTTTGGACGGCAGCCCTTCGTGGAGTTCCACCGCAAGCAAATGTGATCGGTACGATGATGTTTATTATTGCTCTTGTCTTGGTTTTTGCAGGACAGATTTTTACTAAAAAGCGAGAGGCAAAGAAGTAGATCATGATGGCAAACCTTGGAAATATGTATGGTCCTAATTTTTCCTTCTTAGGGATACCTCAATGTGATCTTGATGATCCGAAGAGTTTTGAAGGCGCTGATGTCATCATCGTTGGCGCACCTATTGATTCAGGTACCTCACATCGATCAGGTGCAAAATTTGGACCACAGGCGATTCGAATGGGAGATTATCTTCCACATGATGGGCAGCGACCACATCTTGCTTTGCGCATTGATGGGCTTAAAGAGTTAAAAGTTTTAGATGCTGGAGATTTATTAATGCCGCCTGGAGATTTAGAGAAATCTCTGGAAGTTTTGAAGATGGCCACGGAGAAGATCTCAAGAGCAGGTGCGATCGCAATTATTTTAGGAGGAGATCACTCCGTTGCCTCTGCAGATGTTGCCGGTATTGCAGCTCACCGTGGCGCTGGAAAAATTTCTATGATTCATTTTGATGCTCATGCTGATACAGGCGATCTTCAATTTGGCGCGCTCATTGGCCATGGAACACCGATGCGAAGGCTGATTGATTCAAAAGCTGTCCGCGGTGATCGATTTCTTCAACTAGGACTTCGAGGTTATTGGCCAGGGGATGAAACGCTGCAGTGGATGGCTGCTCAAGGGATGCGCTCCTATGAGATGACCGAGATCCATCACCGTGGTTTAAGCCCGGTACTTGATGAATCTTTTGCCATTCTTACCGATGGCTGCGATGGAGTTTTTCTCTCGGTTGATATCGATGTTGTTGATCCAGGAATGGCGCCAGGAACAGGAACGCCAGAGCCTGGCGGAATGAGTAGCCGTGAACTTTTAGAGGCGGTCCGCAGAATCTGTTTTGAACTACCTATCGTCGGAGTTGATGTTGTTGAAGTATGCCCAGCTTTTGATAGCGCCGATATCACCGCAATTCTTGCCAACCGAGTTGTTCTCGAGGCGCTTAGCGCGATTGCTGCGAAGAAAAAGGGGCTGAGCTACTCACCGGTGCGAAATCTTCTTGATCGGTAGCTCTTTCCCATAAATTCCGATCGGTAACCTCCTAACGAAGAGTGAGAGAATATCGCTATGCGCAAAATTGTGATTTTAGGTTCGACTGGATCGATCGGTCGCCAGGCCTTGGAGATTATCAGTGCGCATCCAGATAAATTTGAAGTGATTGCACTTGCAGCTGGTGGAGCGAGTTATCAAGAGTTGGCAGAGCAAGCCAATAGATTTAAGGTGCCAATTGTTGGGGCTGTAACAAATGGTGAAAAAATTGGAGCCCTCACCAAGGCTCGAGTTATTGATGGGGCAAAAGCTAGTAGTGAGATTGCCGCGATCTCTTGCGATCTGGTACTTAATGCGATCACAGGATCGATTGGGCTGGGAGCCACCATTTCAGCGTTAAGCAATGGAAATAAAGTTGCTTTAGCTAATAAAGAATCTCTGGTTGCTGGGGGAGAGCTTGTCACTCAATGGGGTAGGGAGAATATCTTTCCCGTCGATTCTGAACATTCAGCGCTAGCGCAAGTGATGCGTGCTGGATCAGAAAGTGAGATCAGAAAGTTAATTTTAACTGCCAGTGGCGGGCCCTTTAGAGAGCGAGATGATTTAGCGAAGGTAACGATTAAAGATGCGCTCGCACATCCAACATGGGCTATGGGACCTGTCGTGACGATTAACTCTGCCACTTTAGTCAATAAGGGTTTGGAGATCATTGAAGCTCATCATCTCTTTGGAGTTGGTTATGAGAAAATCGAGGCGGTGATCCATCCGCAATCAGTTATTCACTCGATGGTTGAATTTATCGATGGATCCACTATTGCACAGGCAAGCCCGCCCAGTATGAAAGGCCCCATTGGATATGCGCTCAATCAAGGTGAGCGTCTTGATTCAGTGATGAACCCTATTGATTGGAGCAAGAGCCATAGCTGGAATTTTTCTCCGATAGATCACCATAAATTCCCGGCAGTAGAGTTGGCGCTTCGGGCAGGTAAATTAGGGACAGCGGCAACGGCAATCTATAACGCTGCAAATGAAGAGGCGGTGGCGGCCTTTTTAGCAGGAAAAATTTCCTTTACCGCCATCGTTGATACTGTGGAGAAAGTTTTAAGTAGGGGAGAGAGAAATAGCTTTACACCGATACGGGATTTAGCTGATGTCACCGCGATAGAGCAAGATGCGCGGATAATGGCTAATGAGCTCTTATCGCGTTAGATTATTAGAGAATCGCAAGAATACAAGTAGGAATAAAAGGAAGAATAAAAGGAAGAATAAAAGGAGTAGTAGATGGATCTTTTAAGCATAGTTGGGGTAGTTGCTTTTATTGTGGCGCTTCTTCTCTCTGTGATGATCCATGAAGCTGGCCATTATTTAACCGCTAAAAAATTTGGGATGAAAGTTACTGAATTTTTCTTAGGTTTCGGTAAAAAAATCTGGTCAACCCAGCGAGGGGAGACAGAGTTTGGGATTAAGGCAATTCCAGCGGGTGGTTATTGCAAAATTGTAGGGATGAGTCCCCGAGAGGT
>JAQCKU010000037.1 GCA_027592195.1 Actinomycetota bacterium | reverse complement strand
AGCGACAGATAATAACTTTCTCATTTTCCACTTCAATCTGAGCAAAATTCATATATTCAATATCTGATCTCATTGCTAACGAATGGAGAACCTCGCGACTTTTCGGCCCTTGGATAGCAATCACGCCGTAGTGATCATGAAGATTTGTTACCGAAATATTCTTAGGAGCAAGCGTTGAAATAACCTGATAAACCTGGAGACAGTTGGCAGCATTGGGAACAAGAAAGAGTTCACTTTCAGAGATGAGATAAACAATCAGATCATCAATAACGCCACCATCATCGCTACAGATCAGGCTGTATTGCGCCTCTCCTGCCTTCACCACCGAGAGATCATTGGTTAGTACTCTGTTGAGAAACGCAGCGGCGCCCTCTCCGGTAATCGAGATCTTTCCAAGATGTGAGACATCAAAAAGCCCGACCGAGCTGCGGACGGCGTTATGTTCTGCAAGAACTCCACTTGGGCTGGGATATTCAATCGCCATCATCCAGCCACCAAAATCAGCCATCTTGGCTCCAGCTAAACGATGGAAGCTATCAAGAGGTGAGAGCGCAACCTGGCGAACTTCTTCATTCTTTGGTGCGTGCTGAGATGGCGATTGATCGATCACTCCAATAACCTAGCTCAATAGCCGACAAATTGAGGGTTTGAAATGAATCTCTGGGCCAACCAGTTTTTCACATATCAAAGGGAGTATTGATGTCGTCGATTCGATTAAGCGAGAAGAAAGTGGGAGCGGAAGTTCTCGTTGTAGGAGTGAGTTACACGCTAGCTCCTGGAAAAAATCGATCGCGATCGGGGGCGTCTTCATCTTCATCTTCATCTTCAACAAAGGCGCGACGGATCCTTCATATCGAATCGGGAGATATGGCCCTTGATACGCGAGATCTGATCCCTGCTTTAGAAGATATGGGTGCGATGGGAAATCCAGATGAAATTATTAAATTACCGGCCAATGGTTATCGACTACTTCTTCTCACCGGACTTGGCGCCAAACCTGCCAACTCCATCTATCCCCATGAGACCCTCCGCCGGGCAAGTGGCGCGGCAGCTCGCGCATTGAAGAACCAGAAGGTGGCCACCTTTAGCCTTCCCTATAACTCCATCGAAGATCTTGGCGCAATTGCGCAAGGTGCGCTACTGGGCGCATATAGCTTTAATCAATTTAAAGGCGCAGCCAGTGATCAGATGGATGCTGCTCTAGAAGATATTGAGATCTTCACCGCGAAAGCAAAAAATAAAAGCGTTATCTCCGAGATTAAGCGGGCAGAAATTATCTCGCGCTATAGCCATCTCACTCGCGATCTTATTAATACTCCACCGAGCCATCTCACCCCCGATAGTTTTGCTCAATCATTGAAGAAAGAGGCGAGCGCAGCCGGTTTACAGTTAGAGCTCTTGGATCATAAACAATTGAAAGCGCAAGGGTATGGCGGAATTACCGCGGTAGGACAAGGCTCTGCAAATCCGCCAAGACTTCTTCGAATCTCCTATCGACCCAAAGTCTCTGGCAGAGCAGGTAATGTAAAAAATAAAGTGAAACGCTATGCCTTTGTTGGTAAGGGAATTACTTTCGATACCGGTGGGCTTGCACTTAAACCTGCACAAGGTATGGAGGCGATGAAATCAGATATGAGCGGGGCCGCTGCCGTTGTTAGCGCAGTACTCGCTATCGCAGCGTTGAAAATTCCTATCGCAATTGATGCGTGGGCGCCGTTGGCAGAGAATATGGTGAGCGATAACGCAACGCGCCCATCAGATATCATCACAATTTATGGTGGTAAAACTATTGAAGTGCTCAACCCCGATGCAGAGGGACGGTTGGTTTTAGCAGATGCTTTAGTTCGAGCAGCAAAGTGGGCAGAGAGCGATGGTGGACTCGATGGCATTGTTGATGTGGCCACCCTTACCGGAGCACAGGTAGTCGCCCTTGGTACTCGGACCTCTGCTGTGATGACCAATAACGATGATTTCCGTGAGATCTTTCTGCGCGCCTGTAAAAATTCTGGCGAGCAGTTCTGGCCGATGCCGCTGCCGCAAGAGCTCCGGGCTTCATTAGATTCACCCGTTGCCGATATGGCCAATATCGGCGATCGGATGGGTGGAATGCTCGTTGCTGGGTTATTTCTCCAAGAATTTGTCAGCCCCGATCTCACCTGGCTCCACCTTGATATCGCAGGCCCTGCCTATAACGAGGCAAAAGCCCATGGTTACACCCCAGTAGGCGGAACAGGCGTTGCACTTCACTCGCTCGTAGCCTTTGCAGAGGCGCTCGCTGCCTCATAAGACTGGCAGAATTAGGGCTATCTTTATCATCTGTTCTCTGTAGCGAGGGGTAAGTGAATTGAATTTTGATCTAGTTGTTCTTGGTGGTGGATCAGGCGGTTATGCGGCAGCCCTGAGGGGCGCCCAATTAGGAATGAACGTTGCCCTGATCGAAAAGGATAAATTAGGCGGGACCTGTCTTCACCGGGGATGTATCCCAACAAAGGCGCTTCTTCACTCTGGTGAAATTGCCGATAGCGCTCGCGAGGCGAAAGCATTTGGCGTTAAGGCAGAGTTCATTGATATGGATATGGTTGCAGTCAATGCCTATAAAGATGGCGTGATCTCGAAATTACATAAAGGGCTACAAGGCCTCGTGAAATCTCGCAACATCACCTACATCGAAGGCTCAGGAAAACTCACCTCTGCCAATACTGTTGAGGTCAATGGCACCTCCTATCAAGGTAAAAATATTCTCCTTGCAACCGGCTCCTACGCTAAAACTCTTCCTGGCTTAGAGATCGATGGTGAAAAGATCCTCACCTCCGATCAAGCAACAGTTTTAAATTATGTCCCAAAGAGCGTTATCGTTTTAGGTGGCGGAGTTATTGGTTGTGAATTTGCTTCAGTCTGGAAATCATTTGGAGCAGAGGTCACAATTATTGAAGGCCTGCCTCGACTTGTTGCACTTGAAGATGAAAGTTCTAGCAAGCAGTTAGAGCGCGCATTTAGAAAACGTGGAATTAAGTTTGAAGTTGGTTCGCGATTTGTTAGCGCAACAAAAACTGCAGACCAAGTTACCGTCACTTTGGAAAATGGAGCTAGCCATAGCGCAGACCTCCTTCTCGTTGCCGTTGGACGTGGCCCCGTCTCTGAAGGCCTTGGTTATCAAGAGGTAGGAATCGCGATGGATCGCGGTTATGTTCTCGTCGATGAGAAATGTCGGACTAATATTGCTGGAGTTTATGCAGCTGGAGATCTCATTCCAACGCTTCAACTTGCCCATGTAGGTTTTGCCGAAGGAATTTTAGTCGCAGAAGAGATCGCTGGATTAAATCCCCGCCCTATCAATTACGATGGCGTTCCGCGAGTTACCTACTCTGAACCAGAGGTTGCATCTGTCGGTCTTACAACTGCAGAAGCTAAGTTGCGCGGTCATGATGTGGTCGAACTTAATTATGATCTTGCTGGAAATGGTAAGGCTCAGATTTTAAAGACTGCAGGTTCGATCAAACTCGTTTCTGCAAAAAATGGAGCGATCCTGGGTGTTCATATGGTTGGATCTCGAGTTGGTGAACTTCTTGCCGAGGCTCAATTGATATTTAATTGGGAAGCTCAAGCAAGTGATGTTGCAGAATTTATCCATGCCCACCCAACGCTTTCCGAAGCAATGGGTGAGGCTCATTTAGCACTAGCAGGAAAACCGCTTCACGCGCACGGATAGGGGAAAAATAATGTCATTCTCAGTTCGCATGCCAGCACTTGGCGAGAGCGTTAGCGAAGGAACCGTTACGCGGTGGTTAAAAAATGAAGGTGAGAGCGTTGCACTGGATGAGCCACTTCTTGAGGTCTCTACCGATAAAGTCGATACCGAAATTCCCTCCCCTGCTGCAGGAGTCCTTTCAAAGATTATTGTTGCTATTGATCAGACCGTTGAAGTAGGTGTTGAACTTGCCGTCATCGAAACTGGAGATGGAGCTGCTGCTCCGGTAGCTGCTACACCGGTAGCTGCTGCTCCAGTTGCAACGCCAGCTCCCGTTGCAGCTGAATCTGGATCAACAATTCTTGCCATGCCAGCTCTAGGTGAATCAGTCTCTGAAGGAACTGTCACCCGATGGTTAAAAAATGTTGGCGATAGCGTTGCACTCGATGAACCACTTCTTGAAGTCTCAACCGATAAAGTCGATACCGAAATTCCATCCCCGGTTGCCGGAACACTTCTCTCTATCGATGTTGCGGTAGATCAAACAGTTCCTGTTGGCGCACGGCTAGGATCGATCGGTCTTGCTGGAGCTAGCGCTGCTGCGCCAGTTGTTGCTGCGCCTGCACCAGTAGTTGCCACACCTGCACCAGTAGTTGCTGCGCCTGCTGCTACAACAACAATCGATACCTCTTATGTCACTCCAATAGTGCGCAAGCTTGCTGCAGAACTTGGGGTCAACCTTGCAACTCTTCGTGGAAGTGGCGTTGGTGGCCGAATTAGACGAGAAGATGTAGTTGCCGCCGCTCCTAGCACCTCCACTCCTCTAGCAAATTCTGTTGCACCTTCTGCTACACCATCTGCGCCATCAAGAGCGCAAAGTAGCCCAGCAGCTCTTGCAACATCACCGCTACGTGGAACACAGGTAGCAATGTCGCGCCTTCGTAAAGTTATTGCAGCTCGAATGGTGGAATCACTTCAAGTCTCTGCCCAACTGACAACAGTTATTGAAGTCGATATGACTGCAATTGATCGAGTACGAAATCGTGCCAAAGAGAAATTCCTCGCCCGCGAAGGGGTCAAGCTCACCTTCCTCCCATTTTTCTCGGTAGCGGTATGTGAAGCGTTGAAACAACATCCGGTCGTCAATTCTTCTGTCGATGGCGAGAGCATTATTTATCACGGCTCAGAACATTTGGGAATTGCTGTTGATACAGAACGTGGTCTCCTTGTTCCTGTCATTAAAGATGCAGGAGATCTCAATATGGGAGCGATCGCTCGAAAGATCTCTGATGTTGCCGAGCGAACTCGCGATAATAAAATTTCACCTGATGAGCTAGGTGGCGGGACCTTTACCATTACCAATACGGGATCTCGAGGCGCGCTCTTTGATACCCCGATTATCAATCAACCACAGGTCGCCATTCTTGGCGTTGGCTCTATTGTTAAACGTCCGATGGTTGTGAAAGGTGCTGATGGTGGCGAAACAATTGCCATCCGCTCCATGGTCTACCTCGCCCTCTCCTATGATCACCGAATTGTTGATGGCGCAGATGCTGCTCGATTCTTAGGAACGTTAAAAGAGCGTCTTGAAGCTGGACAATTCGAATCTGATCTTGGTCTCTAAGAGGCGATCACAGTAATGTCGATTCAGCGCGTTGCAATTACCGGAGCATCCGGGTTAATTGGCAGCGCACTTGTTGGCCACCTCAAAGCAGAGGGATATACCATTCAAAAATTGGTCCGTCGTAAACCAATTGCTACAGATGAAGTTCAATGGGATCCCATCGCAGGGGTTGTAGATCTTGCTGCGCTAGAAGGTGTCGATGCGATTATCCATCTTGCAGGGGCAGGTGTTGGCGATAAAAGATGGAGTAGAAAATATAAAGCTGAAATTCTCAACTCACGTTTGCTGGGAACAACAACAATTGCCACCGCAGTGAGCCAATTACAACCCACCGTTTTTATCTCAGGATCTGCAATTGGTTGGTATGGCGATACCGGAAATCGTTCCATGAATGAGAGTGATCGATCAGGAGATGATTTCATAGCATCCGTCTGCCTCCAATGGGAAGCTGCTGCCGACACGGCAGAGAAGGTGCGGACAGTAAAAATTCGTACCGGTTTAGTTCTTGATCCAACTGGTGGCGCTCTTGGACGGATGATGCCACTTTTTAAAATCGGCCTTGGCGGCAAGTTAGGAAGCGGAAAGCAGTGGTGGTCCTGGATTACTCTCCACGATCAAGTGAAGGCGATCAGTTATCTTTTAGAGAAAGATATTGAAGGTCCAGTTAATCTCACCACTCCAAATCCAGTTACCAATAGTGAATTTACTGCAGCTCTTGCTCGCGCACTTAAACGCCCAGCACTTTTCCCTGCACCTGCCATCGCGCTAAAGCTTGCGCTGGGTGGGTTTTCAAGTGAAATTCTTGGCAGTAAGAAAATTCTCCCTGAAGTTCTTACCTCAGCTGGCTTTACCTTTGATTTCCCACATCTGGGAGCTGCTCTAGAAGAACTTGTTCAGTAACCTTCAAAACCTTCATAACCTTCATAACCTTCATAACCTTCATAACCTTCATAACTTAGATTAATTGAGCCGCAGTTTCAGCTGCCTCTAGCCCAGAAGCCATAGCTCCCTCTTGAGATGGCATCGTAAGGTAATCACCAGCAAGGATTATATTCTGATCAATTATCCCAATCTCCTTTGATAAATTTTTCTTTCGATCTGGCGGAAAGAGCGGCAAAGATTTGGGTAACCAATATTTTGCAACAAATTCCCAACTGCTGGTATCACATTTCCATAAATGAGATAAATGTTTTCTCACTCTCGATTGGCTCACACTCTGCCCCATCTGAGCTAAGACAGTGGCGCTGATCAGAACCTTTCCAACCGGTGCATACTCGGGAGCAAGTTTTGAGATCGCAATGGAATTAATACATGGCCCACCCCCGCTTCCATCAAGACGTAAACGTGGACCCGATTCAAAATCATCTGCAGCAAAATACCAACCATCACTTCCTACCATCTTCACCGCCATCAGCTCTCCCACTTTCTTACTGACTAAATCCCCAAGCAGAGAGCTGGCAGCAATGGGATCTGTTGCAACAATGATCGCTTTTGCGCGGATCTTCTTTCCTTTGATCTTGATATATCCGCTACCGATTTCACCAACATCTGAGCCAAGGTGAATATCAAGATCTTTTGCCAACTCTTGCGGAACTTTTCCTATTCCACCATATGAAAGTCCGGGCTCTCCTTTAATGAAATATTGAATCAATTGCGCGGCCATCTGATGTGAAACTTCATCAGGATCTGTTAAAAAGACCCCTTGCATAAAAGGTCGGAGAACTCGACTATAAAAAAGCCCGATATCTTCACTGGAGATCGCCTCTTCAAAGGAGAGCTGGGGATCAAAGTTTCTCTCCAGCCGCTTCGGTGAAATTTTTTGCAGGTACCGTAAGAAACGAATTTTCTCGCCAAGTGATCCAGTTGAGCGCGAAAGGCCCGTGAAAAGATTGCCGATATCAGAGCGGGGATCGCCCAATCTAATCAGACGATCTGGCATAACAAGATCGATGGATTTATCGAGATGGTGAAATTTCTCTGGCTGGTAAAACCGCTTTAGCGATGGATAGCCAAGGTTAATAAGTTGGAAGCCGCGATCGAGAATGTATCCATTGATCTCATCACTTTGTATCCGTCCACCTACCTGGCTACCGGCTTCAAAAATCTCTGCACTCACGCCTAACTCTTTGAGGGTAAGAGCTGCAGCGATCCCCGCCATTCCTGCGCCAACAATCGCTACCTCAAGATCACTCTTCTTCATCAGATCCCTTCCTTAGCGAGCCAAGCGAGCCAAGCGAGCCATCAAAGAAATGCTATCCAAGGAGATAATTTAGCTCCGAGCCACTTCCTTAAGATCCAGCGCTGATTCATCTTGCAGCTTTGACGGCCACCAAATCTTAGGACCGATAACGCGAACTAGCGCAGGCACCAGAAAAGTTCTGACAACGAGGGCATCAAGTAAAACGCCAAAGGCAACCGCAAATCCGAGCTCTGCTAAAAAGACCAAGGGTAGTAAGCCAAGAACTCCAAATGTCGCCGCTAAAACAATACCTGCCGATGTTATGACGCCGCCGGTAACGGTAAGACCTTTAATAATTCCGGCCTTCGTTCCAATTTTCTTCGCCTCTTCTCGTACCCGAGTCATCAAGAAGATGTTGTAATCAATTCCTAGCGCAACTAAGAAGACGAAGGCAAAGAGTGGGAAGGAAGGATCTGTTGCTGCAAAGCCAAAGACATTATCAAATACCAAGGCGCAGACTCCAAGGGTTGCAGCAAAGGAGAGCACAACTGTTGCCAGAAGAAGTCCGGCAGCGAAAATACTTCGAAGCAGCGCTGCAAGAATCACTGCAATGAGAAGAAGGACGATCGGAATAATCACTTTATTATCGCGTCGCGATGATTGATCCACATCAAAGCCGATCGCCGTCTGCCCACCAATTAAAGCGGTGGGATCTGCTGATTTAACGGTGGATCGAAGCACTGGAATTAAGGCTTTTGCCTCTTTCGAATCTGCTGCGATCGCAAGGGTTGCCTTGAGTAAGACTCGACCGTCAACAATTTTCACTTCACCATCGGGTTGGCCGGTTAATTGATCCACTCGCAATTGCGGTGTAATCGATGCCACCTGATCGAGACGAAGAACTGCTCCGCTCACATCTGCGACGCGATCTTGGGCAACCACAATCTCAACTGGCGTTCCCTCTCCACTTGGGAAGTAGAGACCAAGTCTTTCCAGCCCCAGAACAGAATCTTGTTTCTTGGTGAAGACCTCGGTCTGAGCAAGTCCGGATGTATTGAGCGATGTAGAAAATCCTGCAAAAATGAGAAGAATAACTGCGGTGGAGATCCAGATCCGCTTTGGTCTGCGATCGACAAGATTTCCAATCTTGGACCAGATCCCGGATGCCTTCTCATCTTTGCCATCTGCCTTGGGAATTCGTGGCCAGAAAATCCAACGACCAAAAATAACTAAGAGCGCTGGAAGAAGAGTGAGCGCTGCCAACATTGCTGAGGCAATTCCAATCGAGCCAACCGGGCCAAGGCCGCGATTGCTAGAGAGATCAGAGAGAAGCAAGACCATCAGACCGGCAATCACTGTTCCACCCGATGCCAAGATTGGCTCTACCGTTCCTCTCCAGGCAATAGCCATCGCAACAAAGCGAGATTCATGGTTATGTAACTCTTCTCGATATCGTGAAATAAGAAGGAGCGCATAATCTGTTGCGGCGCCAAGAACTAAAACATCAAGAATTCCTTGGGTCTGACCATTGAGGTCGATAATGTCATTTTTTGCCAGGTGATAAACGATAAAAGTAGCAAAGGCAAGTGCAGATCCAGCGGTAAATAATGGAATCAACCAGAGAAATGGCGAGCGATAAACCAGAATCAAAATAATCGAGACCACACCGAGAGTAGTTTTTAATAAAGTGGTATCAATCGATCCAAATGCGTTAAAGAGATCAGCAAAAATTCCACCGGCACCAGTCACATAACTATCAATATCATTGCTGCCAAAGGTACGCTCGAGATCGTCTCGGATAAATTCAATAATGATCGGAAGGGCTGGTTCATCGCCAATATTTTCTGCGGCAACCTCGCTATTGATCTGGAGATTAAGAAGTACCGCTCTCCCATTCTCAGAAGGGATAGTTGCGATCGCAAGACCTGGGGCGAGATAATCACTGAGGGCTCGATTAGATTCTGGAATTATTTTATTTGGCAAGCTTTGTGCATATTGGGAGATCTCAGCAAAGCGAGCTGGATTACTTGCAGCTCCCACATCGCCTTCCAGAAGAATGAGAGTGGGCAAGAGCTCTGCGCTCTGATCTTGAAACTTCACAATCACTTTGCTGGCGATAGTTGATTCCGCCGATTCAGGCAAGAAGGCCGAGTTATCGTTCTCTTGTACGGAGGAGATCTTGGAAAAAACTGGGCCAGAGATTCCACCGAGGATCAACCAGGCAACGATCGCGATAATGGCGATGTAGAGCAGCTTTCGCCCCTTGACTGGAGTTCGAACTGATTTCTCGGATCTGATACTCGACATGGTGGATCTCCCTCATTCTGATCAACTACTTATCACCAGCTCTCATCGGCTTCTGCGGCAGATGAAATACTGGTCAGATACTTATAATCTGATTTTTACTCTTATTTATAATCTGATACCCCATATTAGCTTGCTCTCCTAGCCTTCTGCGCTGGCTCTACCCCTGGCTGGATCAAGATCTGGCCGTCAACCTTTAGGCTGAGACCATGGCTCAGCTCATCTCCACCAGATCACTTCTTGGCGATGGCCCGATTGAATATAGCCAAGGGCTAGCCCTTCAACGCCAGATCCATGAAGCGGTGGCATCAGGGCTGGATCGATCCACTCTTATCCTCCTGGAGCACGAGAATGTCTTTACTGCAGGAAAGCGGACCCAAGATCATGAGCGACCGATAGCAGATCTTAAAGTGATCGATGTTGATCGAGGCGGAAAAATTACCTGGCATGGAATTGGGCAGCTCGTTGCCTATCCGATTATTAAACTAGCAAATCCAGAAGAAGTGGTTGGCTATGTCCGCGTTTTAGAAGAGGCGATTATCAACGCTCTGGCACATTTTGATATTACTGGTCTGCGGATCAACGATCGTTCTGGAGTCTGGGTGAAAGATCAACGAGGTGAGCGAAAAATTGCGGCGATAGGAATTCGTGTTGCTCGAGGCGTCACCATGCATGGGATAGCGCTCAATGCCAATCCTGATCTCTCTCATTACGCACAGATCATTCCCTGCGGAATTATCGATGCCGGAGTAACCTCCATCAGTGAAGAGCGCGGTGAAAATGTCACGATTGGCGATCTTGCTCCAATATTGGAGAAAGAGTTAAAGCTTGCACTCCATAAAATTGTTGATCCGCAAGATGTTGATCCACAATATGTCGATCAACAAGATTTAGTTTCAGCCGAAAGGAAGTTGGATAGATGAGCATCGCATCTGATGGCGTCACTTTCGCTGGATCAAATGGAAAGAAGATGCTCCGGATTGAAGCGCGTAATGCAAGCGTGCCGATAGAGCGCAAACCGGAATGGATTAAAACCAAAGCAAAGATGGGGCCGAATTACAGCGATCTGCGCGCTCTCGTCAAAGGTGAAGGGCTCCATACCGTCTGCCAAGAAGCTGCCTGTCCAAATATTTTTGAATGCTGGGAAGATCGAGAAGCAACATTTCTCATTGGTGGCGATATCTGTACGAGGCGATGCGATTTTTGCAATATTGATACCGGAAAACCTCGAGCCCTCGATCTTGATGAGCCTCGCCGCGTTGCCGAATCGGTAAAGAGAATGGAACTTCGCTATGCCACCGTCACCGGCGTTGCCCGAGATGATCTGGAAGATGAAGGGGCATGGCTCTATGCAGAGACGATCAGAAAAATTCATGAACTTCTTCCTGGTTGTGGAGTTGAGATGCTCGCTCCAGATTTCTCTGCCAATCCAGATCTATTAAATCAAGTATTTCAATCTCGACCTGAGGTATTTGCACATAATGTGGAGACAGTTCCCCGGATATTTAAAAGCATTCGGCCAGCATTTAAATATGAGCGCTCACTTGATGTTATCCGCGCTTCACGAGATTTTGGTTTAATTACAAAATCGAATTTGATCTTAGGGATGGGCGAAACTCGAGCCGAGATCTCTGATGCCATGGCGCAGATGTATAGCGCAGGTTGTGAGTTGATCACCATTACTCAGTATCTCCGTCCAACAAATCGCCATCATCCCGTCGAGCGCTGGGTAAAGCCAGAAGAGTTTGTTGAACTTCACGCCGAAGCAAAAGAGATCGGATTTGTCGGAGTGATGAGTGGGCCACTTGTCCGCTCTTCTTATCGCGCCCATCGCCTTTATAGCGAAGCTTTAGCTGCTCGAGAAGGTAAAGGGCTCTCATAAAGATGGTTGATTTTCTCTATCCCGTTGTTGTCAAAATTGTAAAAGGTTTCTGGTCCTATCTCGGTCTTCAATTTCATATCATCGGTGAGCCACATATTCCGCGATCTGGCTCTGCCATCATGTCGATCAACCATGTTGGATATTTAGACTTTGCCCTCGCTGGCACGGCAGCACTTCCTGCCAATCGCTACCTTCGTTTTATGGCGAAGAAGGAGATCTTCGATCATCCCATTGCAGGACCACTGATGCGCGGTATGCACCATATCAGCGTCGATCGAAGTAATGGCTCTCCTTCATTTGTGGCAGCCCTGCGCGCACTTGATAAAGGTGAGCTGGTTGGGATTTTTCCCGAAGCAACAATCTCCAGAACATTTGAACTCAAAGAGATGAAAAGTGGTGTGATCCGATTAGCAGCGCAATCTGGTGCGCCGATTATCCCCACCATTATCTGGGGAAGTCAGAGAGTCTGGACAAAACGGGTCAAGAAAAATCTGAAGCGAAATAACATTCCCATCACAATCGCTATTGGTGAGCCCTACACCGTCGCCGCAGATTGCGATATCGATCGTGAGATGGAGAAGCTGCGACAGAAGATGGATTCACTTCTGACAGTGGCGCAGCGAAATTACCCTGATATCCCTAATGGACAATTCTGGGCACCTCCTCGCCTCGGCGGATGCGCCCCAACTGCAGATCAACTCGCTGCCATCATCGCCAAGGAGCAGTTAGATCAGCTTAAAGAAGCTAGCGCACGGAAAAAACGTGGCGAGAGTGAGAAAAAGGAGCGTTAAACTTCCCACCATGGCTAAAGATAATCAAGAGAAAATGTCGCGCCGAGATAAACGTGCAGCAAAACGTGGAGCAAAAGAAGCAGCCAAATCTTCACGGCAGCCTCGATTTAAAATTATTAAAGATGCCTATGCGGTAACAAAGAAAGATAAACCTCAACTTCTTCTTATTCTCGCTCTGGTCTTTATCGCCGTTCTTGCTATCGGAATTATGATCGGCGCTGTCGTGGGCCGCCCTGGCTATGCCGCATTTATCACAACCC
>JAQCKU010000036.1 GCA_027592195.1 Actinomycetota bacterium | reverse complement strand
CCATGACATATTTTGGTGGTCAGGGGATTGGCATTATTCCTATTGCTGTTGCTATCTCATTAATTTCAGTCTGGGGCTCGTACTATGCCTCAGATAAATTGGTAGTAAAGATGACCGGGGCAAAAGTTATTGAAGAAAGTGATAATCCAAAACTTTTTAATCTTGTTAGAGAGGTCTGTATCGCATCAGGGGCTCCTATGCCGAAGGTTGCTATTGTGATCGATCCTGCGCCCAATGCATTTGCAACAGGTAGAGATCCCGAACATGCGCTCATCGCTTTTACTACAGGGATTTTAGAGGTCATGGAGCGAGATGAGCTGCAAGGAGTTGTTGCCCATGAGATGGCTCATGTTCTCAACCGCGATACTTTGGTATCTGCAGTAGCGGCGACTTCAGCCGGTGCCATCGCGCTGATGAGTGATTTCCTTATGCGAACGCTCTGGTTTGGTGGAAGGCGTGATCGATCCAACTCGAATCCGATATTAATTCTTCTCTCATTAGTGGTGATTTTATTGGCTCCCATAGCAGCCCTTCTCATTAGATCTGCAATCTCAAGAAAGCGTGAATCTTTGGCAGATGCCACCGCTGTGGAGTTCACAAGAAATCCAACAGGGCTACGTAAAGCTTTAGAGGTGCTGGCGCGAGATTCAACTGTAGTCGCTGCAAAATCCACCGCAGTTGCTCATATCTGGATTGAATCGCCACTGGATGGGAGAGCCGTTTCGCAGCTCTTTGCAACCCATCCACCTATCCAAGAGCGGATTGCAACTTTACGTAGGCTCGAAGCTGGCGGATCTTAAAACCCATCTTCGAAATGTTCGATCGGGAAATTTAGCGTGAAGGTTGATCCCTCACCTAGCTTTGATTTAACCTCAACATCTCCACCGTGGGCAACCATTAAAGCCTTAACAATTGAGAGACCTAAACCTGTCCCTTCATTTTTATTTAAACGAAATCGAGATGAATCTGCACGGTAAAAACGTTCAAAAATCCTTAATAAATCTTCACCTCCAACTCCAGGACCGTTATCAGAGATATTGACTTGGGTAAGAGTGTCATTTTGAGTCAGTTCAACTTTTATCTTGGTCCCCGGCCGGGTATGGGAGCGGGCATTTTCTAGTAAGTTGGCAACAACTTGGAAAACACGATGCTCATCAGCGAGAATAAAAATCTCTTCTTCAGATATATCAAGCTCGATTGGATGTTCTGGACCAGAGACTCGAGCAGATGCCACAACTTTTCTTAGCAAATCACTAAGATCAACAGGAAGCTTCTCTATCTTGGGAGCTTGATCGAGACGAGCTAGAAGTAAGAGATCTTCAACTAGAGCGCCCATTCGCACCGACTCATCTTCAATTCGTTTTACCAATTCTGCTGTTTTCTCCTCACCAAGAACAGCTCCTTGGCGATAAAGCTCTGAAAATCCCCTTATCGCAGTTAAGGGGGTTCTCAATTCATGGCTAGCATCTGCAACAAATCTTCGTAATTTATTCTCACTGGCTACTCTCACATCAAATGATTCTTCGATTCGAGAGAGCATCTGATTGAGTGAGGTAACTAAATTTCCCACTTCAGTATGTGGCTTTGCATCTGGCAAACGCTCTGAAAGATCACCCTCTGCTATTGCCTCTGCGCTAATTTCAACATCGCGAAGTGGTTTAAGACTGATACGGATCGCTCTTCTCGATAAGCTACCAATTAAAATGAGAACAATCACTCCAATTAAGAAGAAGAGAAAACGGAGCTGCTCAATATTTGATTCAACGCTATCTAAGGAGACGGTAGCTATAACTGTTCCTAGACCAGAGGGGAGAACAAGGGCATAAACTCGATAATTTTCAGCGCTAACCTCTAAAGTAAAAGGTTTCTCTGACATGACCCCGCTAACAATTCGATCGAGCGCCATCTCGATTTTAATAGAATTAAAATCACCACCAACGGTTCCAATAACATTTTTATTATCATCTATTAAAGTTATAGAGACCGCCGAAGGAACACCTCGGATAGGCTCTAGCGGTTTAAAAGGCTCTTCTTCATTACTGCTCTCACCTTGAATCCCAGCTCGATCAATCCGCACCAGCGTTGCATCGACAACGCTAACTAATTGGCTATCAACTTGGTCAATCAAAAATGTTTTATAAGCGCTCTGAGCAGCGAAGCCAAAGAGAAAAAACCCCAAAAAGGTGAGGAGAGTTATTCCAAGGATTAACCGATTACGAAGCGTCCACTCATTTGGATGCCAGGATAGTTTCGGATATCGCACCACTTTAGCGTAATAGAGATTTCAGTTTTAACGAAGGGTTTGGCTCTTTAGCTGATTATTGAGCAACTTTTGCCGGAAGCCGCATCCGATATCCCACTCCACGAACGGTATGGATGAGAGCTGGTTCGTAGATATCAATCTTCTTGCGAAGATATGAGATATATGTTTCGACGATGCCAGCATCGCCTCGGAAGTCGTACTGCCACACGTGATCAAGAATTTGAGATTTACTTACAACGCGATCGGCATTGATCATTAGATATCGAAGAAGAATGAATTCAGTCGGAGATAAATCAACGAGTACTCCCGCACGGCGAACTTCATGGGTAGCTTCGTTGAGCTCTAGATCAGCAAAACGGATGACCTCATCATCGGGTTGAATCTCAGTTACACCGGTCCGTCGAAGGAGTGCGCGAAGTCTTGCCACTAACTCTTCTAAGCTAAATGGTTTAGTGACATAGTCATCTCCACCTAAAGTTAGACCTTTTATTTTATCTTCGGTCGTATCTTTTGCTGTTAAGAAAAGAACTCCAACATCTTGACCATCGGCGCGAAGCCGGCGACAAACTTCAAAACCATCTAGATCAGGCAACATCACATCAAGTATTAGCGCATGTGGTTTAAATTCCTCTGCCTGACGGAGCGCATCCGCACCTGATGCTGCTGTTCGAACATCGAAGCCAACAAATTTAAGACTTGTTGCGATAAGTTCACTGATACTTTTCTCATCATCTACAACGAGAATTCGTTGATCGTTCGCAGTTGTCATCGGAAAACCACCTCACTTAGTTATTTGAGGGCGAGCATCCTCGGTTATTCTGAGAGATTTCTGAGAAGTGGGTGAATTCTACTGATGACTTATTGATTACCACCTGCTGGCTTCACAGAGCGAAGAAGGGCCTGAGCAACATCTAAAACTTCGATATCAGAACCTTTACCGGTAGCTCCATCTGAGACCATAACCCGACAGAATGGACAGGCAACAGCGACTTGATCCGCCCCGGTCTCGATCGCCTCTTCCACTCGGTTGATATTGATCCGAGAGCCCAGTTTCTCCTCCATCCACATCCGTCCCCCACCAGCTCCACAACAAAATGAGCGTTCTTGATTTCGAGGCATCTCAACAAGGATCGCCCCTGTTGATTCCAAAAGCTCTCTCGGAGGTTGATAGATCTGGTTATGACGGCCAAGGTAACAAGGGTCATGAAAGGTGATCTTTTGTGGATTTTTTTCAACAGGTTTTAATTTTCCTTCTTTAACCAATTGATTGAGCAGTTGGGTGTGATGAACCATTTCAAATTCAAAACCACTCTGCCGGTAATCACGTCCAATAGTTGTAAAGCAGTGCGGACATGTGACTACTACTTTCTTCACTCCTCTATTAGCAAAGACCTCTTCAAAAGTATCTAGATTTTCTTTAGCAAGTATCTGGTAGAGGAATTCATTTCCAGATCTTCGAGCAGGATCTCCAGTACAGGTCTCGCGTTTACCTAAAACACCAAATGTGGTTCCTGAGATATATAAAAGTTCTGCAACTGCTTTCGTCGTTTTCTTTCCCCGCTCTTCATAAGCTCCGGCGCAGCCAACCCAGAAGAGGTATTCAATATCCTCAGGGATCTCTCCCTCAATAACTTGTACCGGAAAATCACATTCATTTATCCAAGCATCTCGATCGCTCCGGTTTGCACCCCAAGGGTTACCTGCTTTTTCGAGGTTTCTAAAAGTAGCGCCAAGTTCCGTTGGAAATTCTGACTCCACCAAGACTTGGAATCTACGCATATTAACAATGTGATCTACATGCTCGATATCTACAGGACATTCATTTACGCAGGCGCCACATGAGGTACAGGACCAGAGAATATCTGGTGATATTGCCGCTCCTTCCGTAACGCCAACGATTGGCCCCTCAGATGGAACTTTTGTGAGGGCGTGATCTCGCATCGCCATAATAAGAAGTTTTGGGGAGAGCGGTTTATCTGTATGCCAAGTAGGGCACTGTGATTGGCAGCGTCCGCACTCGGTACAACTGGCCATATCAAGAAGGCCCTTCCACGAGATATCTGCAGCTTTACCTATTCCAAAAATGTCATCTTCGCTTGGATCTTCAAAGTTGATTGGTTTGCCGCCAGAGAGCATCTCAGGAAGAGCTCCTAAAGTAGGCACGTTATCAGCGTTTCTTTTAAAGTAGATATTAAACGGGGCTAAAAATCTATGCCATGCCACACCCATAGTTAAATTAGCAGCAACAACGATAAACCAGAGCATAGAGATAAATATTTTGAATGAAGCAATGAGAACTATCAGCGCCTCTATAGTTAGCTGATCTAAATTATTAAAGGCATAGACCGATGGCATTGTCAGCGCGTAGTTCCAATCAAATGCAGTAACACCATTGAGGCTACCTTCAAGACCACGCAAGGCAATAACAGAGAGAACGATCCCTAAAATTACGAGCTCTACAAAGTATGCTTTCCAATTACCAGATCCATAGAAACGAGATTTTTTACCAGGTCTTAAAATTTTTGTAAATTGTCGGATCAAAATTAAAGTGACGATTCCGATTCCTGTAAGAATCGCTATCGCATCAACAAAGAGTTCATAAGGTAGGAAATGTCCAAGAAAAGGTAAGGTAAAACTAGGGTTAATTGTCTGACCATATGCGGTAAGAAGTGTTCCGACTAAAGCGAAAAAGCCGATCATCACAAACCAGTGCGCAATTCCAACTACAGTAAAATTTAACATCTTGCTATGGCCAAAGATTTCATTCAAAGTCCGCTTAAGTCTTAGAGATTTATCGCCGCTTCGTGTGGGGTCAGCTTGACCTCGTTTTATCCAGGATAGGAGCGCTCGCCCTCGAATGATAAATGCGGTGAGGCCAATCGCTGTGGCGAGATAGGCAAGGATCGCAAAGGCATATGGGACCAGGCCCAATGGATCAGGATTCATATGGCAAGGGTAGGCGTAAAGACGTTATCCACAAGATTATCCACGGTTGTGGAGAATTACATGGCTGTAATTAGCTCAGTAATATGCTTCTCATTGCGGGCCCGCTGTAATTTTTTACAGGCTAGCGCCAGCGAGTTGCGAGGGTAAAACCAACGCTAATAAAGCCAAAACCAACCAACATATTCCATGAGCCTAGGCTTGGAACTGGATATCTAGTCTCGGTCATATAGAAGATGACGATCCAAATTAGCCCAAGAATGAAGGATGCGATCATCACCGGAACCAACCAACTAGGACTCTCTAGAGATTCATCAATTGGCGATAGCTCTACGGCAATATCTTGATCAACCTTCTTTTTACGCTTCTTTGATACAGGCATAGGGCAAAGATTACACCGTTACGAGAGTATTTGGCCATGAGAGCCAGGTCCAATCCTTACAGCCATGGGGCGCAATGGGTTGTGAGATTACCAAATGGATAACCCAGGCGAGGTTGTGAAGCCCTCTCCAATTCGATCTCCAATTCGATCTCCAATTCGAATTGCTGTTGTCGATAACCGAGATTCCTTTGTCTATAACTTGATCCGTTATTTAATTGAATTAGGTGTTGAAGTTGAGGTTTTTGAAAATTCTGTACAACCAGAAGAGCTACAACCCTTTGATGGAATTTTATTATCCCCAGGACCAGGTGATCCACTCAGCGCTGGAAGTTGTATAGATATTGTCCACTTTGCAGATAAGTATAAAAAACCACTCTTAGGTGTCTGCCTTGGCCACCAAGTGATCGCAGCAGCATTTAACTTCCCCGTTACTGGAGCGAAAGAATTGGTACATGGAAAAACTTCTACTATCAAACATAATGGAGAAGGGGTATTTTTAAATATTCCAGATAATTTCCGTGCAGCTCGGTATCACTCTTTAGCAACATCAGATATTTCTTCTCCGTTAAAGATTGATGCAGTGACTCAAGATCAAACCATTATGGGAATTTCACATGCAACATCCCCGATTTATGGGGTGCAATTTCATCCAGAATCTATTTTGACTGAACATGGGTATCTGTTATTAAAAAATTGGCTTGAAATAATTTCTGATCAGAATCGTTAAGGTAGAACCTCATCCTCTTCATCAGAAGTTCCTGCGATATTAATTGTAATTGTTACAAAGCTACCAAGCGTCTTTGCTTCGCCAGCAGAGGGGGCTTGAGCTAAAACAATACCTAGAGCTTGTGCGGGATCAGATGCTTCAACGATTCTCACTGTAAATCCTGCTTGTGTAAGCGTTGTTTTGGCCTGTATTTCACTAGCGCCAATAAGGTTAGGAACTTTTACATTCCCACTAGCAATCTCCAAAATTACGCTACTTCCAGCAGGAACAGTTGTTCCAGGTTCTGGAGAAATTTTAATTACAGAACCTGGGGCAAGTTCAGAATCAACCGGAATAGTCCTTGCAATTAATATTCCAACAGAATTTAAGAGTGCTCGCGCCTGGGCAAGAGGTGTTCCAATAATATCAACTGGAATCGCTGTATCTCCTGGGCCATCTGAGAGCGTTAATGTTATTGAAGTTCCTTGTACTACTCGTGAAGTAGCTACAGGTAGCTGGGTAGCGACACGATCCTTAGGGATCATCTGGTTCGGTGCGCGCTCGATATTTATTGTAAATTTTGAGAGTAGGCCTCGTGCTTCATTTTCAGTTAACCCAACAACATTGGGAACAGTGAGAATAGTGGTATCGCCTCCTCGGATAAAAAGTGAACCAAAAAGTGCAAGCACAGCGAGAGCGGCTCCAGCTAAAATAAATTTACGTCGTCCCAATTTTAACTTAGGTACTTGGGTAGTGATCTGCTGACCTTGAGATATTTTTAAAAGATCGCCAGACATAGCAGTTGCAGATTGATATCTATGGTCAGGATTTTTTGCAAGTGCAACCTCTAGAAAAGTATCAATATCTTCTGATAATTCAGGTACCAATTGGGAAGGCTTTACCAAATCAGCAGATACATGTTGATACGCGATAGCAACAGGGGTATCTCCAGTAAATGGCGGTCTTCCTGCTAGTAGTTCGTAAATCACGCAACCAAGTGCGTAGAGATCACTTCGCGCATCTGCAATACTTCCAGTTGCCTGTTCAGGAGCTAGATATTGCGCCGTACCGATAATGCTCCAAGAACTTGTCATCGTTGCGCTCTCATCAAGCGCCCGTGCAATGCCAAAATCCATAACTTTGATATCACCAGAATCGGTGATCATGATATTTCCTGGCTTGATATCTCGGTGGATAATTCCTTTTTTATGAGAGTAATCAAGTGCATCTAAAATTCCTCGAGCTAATTCGATTAGACGAATCAGCGGTAATTTCTCACCTTTTTGAATAACCTCTCGAAGGGTATGGCCGCTTACATACTCCATCACAATGTAGGGAGTTTTACTACCACCCTTATTTTCTTCTTCCCCAGAGTCATAAACTGCAACAATCCCAGGATGATTTAAACCTGCCGCAGAGAAAGCTTCCTTGCGAAATCGAGTTACAAATGTAGGGTCACGTAGAAGATCACTTCGTAATATTTTTACTGCGACTTTGCGAGATAACCTCTTATCGTTAGCTAGATAGACATCAGCCATGCCGCCGGTGCCGATCATCTCTGCCAACTCGTAACGCTCTCCAAGAATGCGCTTAGCCATGTGCTGCACCTAAAAATTCAACTAATTCACCACTTATTTTTAGATCTGCATCTTTGAGATTCTCCACCTTTGCGAGCACGACAGTCACATTATCAGGAGCACCTGAGGATCGAACTGCAGTAATCAAATTATTTGCTGCGCTCTCGATCGATCCCTCCAGCACAATAGAGAGAATCTCTTGATCATCTAAGACATTACTTAATCCATCACTGCAAAGAAGAAAGAGGTCAGATTTCTCTACCGGGAAAAGTTGAAGGATGGGATCTTCAATTCCGCGCCCCATTAGTACCTGGGTCAACATAGATCTCTGCGGATGATCTTTTATCTCACTTTTTTTAAGGCGATCTTGATTAAAGAGCTCTTGGACAACGGTATGGTCCTGGCTTAACTGCTCAATTTCTTTTCCACGAATTCGATAGGCCCGTGAATCTCCTATATGAAGGAGAGCGATAAATTTTCCAATAGGCGAAAGGGCTGTAAGAGTAGTGCCCATCCCGGTTAGCTCTTCTTGCTCTTTAATATGTGAGGCGATCTTCTTATCTACTTCTAGGAGAGCGCTACGAAATATTTCAGCTTTAGAATCTTCATCTAGCTCAGCAGATTTAAGTAGTGGAATAAATTCACTTAAGAGATGGATCGCTAATTTCGATGCAATCTCTCCACCTATTGCCCCGCCCATTCCATCGCCGACAGCAATCAGCGAGTTGGAGTAGAGCGCAGAATCTTCATTCTTCTGCCTCACCAATCCAAGATCGGTTTTAGCAGCGATAGAGGTGAAGACCATATAAATAGCATAATGCTGATAATCTCTTCATTAAAAGCGTGAGCGGTAAGACCCGCTAGATCAGTGAATCTAGCGATGGGGTGCAACTCCCTACTTATGCGCATGGCCCCTAAAAAAGAGTTGAATGGCGAGCGAGTCAAAATCTATGCCCACCGCGGGGCAAGTTTTGATTTCGCTGAGCAATCATTTCAATCCTTTAAAGCTGCTATAGCTCAGGGAGCCGATGGCCTTGAGTGTGATGTGCGCTTAACTGCAGATCATCAAATCGTCTGTTGGCATGATCGAGACACATTGCGATTGAGTGATAGCCGAGAGCAGATATCTAGAATGACTTTAGAGGATTTTAAAAAGATAAAAATTAATGATCGAACAAGATCAGATCAGGGGAAAAAAGGTGACCCGATCTCTTTTGAAGAGCTAGCGATCCTAGCCAGCTCTCATGGCGTGGAGCTTCTGGTCGAAACAAAGCATCCTGTTTTATCTGGAGGAGATATTGAGCGTGAGATTTCATTACTAATAAAGAAATATGAAATTAAAATACATTTGCTCTCTTTTTCTTTTACAGCAATTAAACGGGCAGAGAAATTAATGCCAGAACTAGAACATATTCAATTGATTCAACATGCACCGCTAATACCTCTAGCCCATGGCTCAATATTAGGGATTGATATTGAACTTATCCGAAGAGATCAGAATTTGATCAGCTCTTTGAAAAAAAGAGGAAAAGAAATTTTTGTCTGGACAGTTAATGACCCAGAAGAGATTAAATTTTGTGCCAGAGAAGGGGTAAAGGGGATAATCACCGATACACCTTCACAGGCTAAGCAACTTCTCGGCTACCCTTAGCCAGTGGCGAGTTATGCGTATTTAGGTCCAGCAGGGACATTTACTGAAAGCGCGCTGAAAAAAATAGCCACCACAAGTGATCAGAAAACCCCCTACGCCAACGTGACCGCCACCCTTAATGCGGTACGAAATGGAGAAGTTGAATTTGCTTTAGTGCCTATTGAAAATTCAGTTGAAGGGGTAGTTGCTAGAACTCTCGATGAATTAGCAATAGGTGATCCACTGGTAATTGTTAATGAAACTACCTTAGAAGTTGAATTCTCTCTTTTAAGCAGAGAAGGTTTTAGTAAAAACTCAATTACAACAATTGCTACTCATCCACATGCAGAGTCGCAATGTCGAGCGTACATTGCGAAAAACTATCCTCATGCAGAGATTATCTATCTGCCATCAACAGCAGCAGCAGCAGAGGCAGTTTCAAAAGATGAATACTCTGTAGCGATAGCATCTGAAGGTGCAGCTGAGTTATATAACCTAAATATTATTGAGAAAAATATTGGCGACAGCTCTGGTGCGACCACTCGATTTGTTCTGGTCTCAAAACCTGGCTTGATCCCAGAACCAACAGGTTACGACAGGACTTCACTAGCTGCATTTATTGGTGCAGATCATGCTGGCGCTCTTTTAGAGATTCTTACAGAGTTTTCAGTTCGAGGCGTCAATTTAACTTTCATTCAATCTCGACCGACCGGTGCAGGTCTGGGTGATTACCATTTTATTATCGATGCTGAAGGCCATATCAATGATGAACGAGTGGGAGAGGCGATGATGGGGCTTCATAGAATTTGTGAGCAGATTCGATACCTCGGTTCATACCCTCGAGCAGATAAAGTAGCTCCAACCACTGATAAAAGTAACCATGATGATGTTTTTCAAGAAGCAGCTTCTTGGTTGGTAGATATACGAAGCGGACGAAAGATTTGAGCAAGATTGAAGATCACAAATTGAGATATTTGAGATATGGAGTGGGCTCTTCAGATGATTGATATTAAGAATTTACGTGAAAAGCCTGATCTTTACCGAGAATCTCAGATAGCCCGGGGCGAGGATAGTGAGTTAATTACAAAAGTTCTTATCGCCGATGAGAATCGAAGAAACGCTATCAATGAATTTGAAGCGCTACGTGCAGAACAGAACTTACTTTCGAAATCGGTTGCTAGTAAAACCGGAGAAGAAAAAACCGCAATACTAGAGCAAGGAAAACTTCTCGCCGGTGAAGTTAAAAGTGCTGAAGCGAAGAAAAATCAACTTGAAGCTGAATTTGAAGCGCTCGCAAAACTCATCTCCAACAAGGTAAGTCCAGCAGCCCCGGTTGGCAGCGAAGCTGATTTTGTCGTTTTAGAGGAGATTGGGAAGGTGAGAGATTTCAAAGCTGAAGGATTTGAGCCAAAAGACCATGTTGAATTAGGAAAAATTCTTGGAGCTATCGATACAGATCGAGGAGCTAAAGTTTCAGGAGCTCGTTTTTATTACCTAACTGGCGTCGGCGCGCTTTTGGAGTTTGCTCTTGTCAATTATGCAATCTCATCAGCGGTGAAAAATGGATTTACTCCAGTTATTACCCCAGTACTAGTTAAACCTGAGGCGATGGAGGGAACCGGATTTCTCGGACAGGCTGCCGAGAATGTTTTCCATCTTGATAAAGATGACTTTTATCTAGTTGGAACAAGTGAAGTTCCTCTGGCTGCTTATCATATGGATGAGATTCTTGAGACGGCAAAGTTACCAATTCGTTTTGCTGGTTACTCCTCTTGCTTCCGGAGAGAAGCAGGTAGTTATGGGAAAGATACTCGAGGAATAATTCGCGTTCATCAATTTGATAAAGTTGAAATGTTCTCATTCTGCAAAAGTGAAGATGCTGAAGCAGAGCACTTGCGCTTGCTCAATTGGGAGAAAGAATTCCTTGATGCCATGGAGATTCCATACCGTGTTATCGATGTTGCAACTGGGGATCTTGGATCTTCAGCAATTCGTAAATTTGATTGCGAAGCATGGGTGCCAACGCAAAATACCTATAGAGAGGTGACAAGTACCTCTAACTGCACTGAATACCAAGCACGAAGGCTCAATATTCGGATGAAGGATGAAAACGGAACTCGTCCAGTAGCAACGCTTAATGGAACCTTGGTAGCGATCACAAGGATGATTGTTGCAATCCTTGAGAACCATCAAAATGCTGATGGTTCAGTAACGGTTCCAAAGGCCCTGAGAGGATTTTTAGGGATGGATAAGTTTGAACCCATTGCATAAGCGTCCAAAATTAATTGCAACAGATTTAGATGGAACAATTGTTGCTCACTACGGAACTATTTCACCAAGAACTGTCGAAGCTTTTCATCGCGCCCATGAGATGGGAATTGAAATATTTTTTGTGACTGGTAGACCGCCACGGTGGACGGATGAGCTAAGAGAACACTTTACATTTGGGCATGGGGTCTTAAGTAATGGCGCTATGTACTACGACATCTTTAATAAGAAGGTTTTAGAAGAGTGGTTTATACCTGTCGAGAACCAACTTGATGTGGCAAGCCGGCTACGTAAATCCATCCCAGATATCTCCTTTGCTGTCGATACCACCTCAAAATTTCATAGAGAATCAAAATACGCGCCTAAGTGGGATATTGGGGTTGATGACTCCCCTTACAAAATGATTGAAGAGGCGATGGTGCAGCCCTGTGCAAAAATATTGGCACGAAGTTCTGAAGAAAAATTTACCTCTGACGAGATGCTGGAGATAGCGGAGAAAGAACTTGAAGGTTTGGTGACGGTAACTCACTCCAATTCCTATGATTCACTTTTAGAGATATCAGCTTTTGGGGTAAGTAAAGGTGAAACCCTGGCGAAATTGGCGGGAAGGCTAGGAATATCGGCTGAAGAATCAATTTCATTTGGAGATAACCCAAATGATTTTTCAATGCTCAAGTGGGCTGGAAGGTCATGGGCAATGGCTGATGGCCATCCTGATGCAAAGCGCCATGCCAAATTTATTGCAGCCCCACATCAAGAAGATGGCGTAGCTGTTGAGATAGAGAAACTTTTGGAGCTTCCAGAGTGATCTCACTATTTCCCCTCTGGTTAGATCTGGCAGCAGTTGGAGTCGGCGCTTTTGCTGGTGCAGTCTTTGCAATATTTAATAAGAGATTTGACCTTGTTGGAGTTATTGCAGTTGCAATATTGACTGGACTTGGCGGAGGACTAATCCGCGATCTACTCCTTGCAAGTGGGAGACCTTCTGGTATGCAAGATAAATACATCTTCACAGT
>JAQCKU010000035.1 GCA_027592195.1 Actinomycetota bacterium | reverse complement strand
TACCTGGAATGCAGAAGAGGCGGAAAATTCCGCTTTTAACAGTAAAAAATAATAAGATCCCACTATCAGGATGTCGCTATGCATCGCGCTGTAGGTATGCTCAAGATCTCTGCTCAATAACCAAGCCTGAGTTGCGTGAATTTCAAGGTCAACAAGTTGCTTGCCATCGAATTGAAGAGATTGAGTTAGAACAGGTGAACCATCAATGAGCATCCTGCTTGAAGTGAGAGATGTGAGCAAGACATTTAATCTAAAAGATGGCGTGGTAAAGGCCTGCAGTAACGTCAATTTAAAGATTCATAGTGGTGAAATTCTTGGTTTAGTTGGGGAATCGGGATCTGGAAAGACCACGATGAGCAATTTGATTTTAGGTCTTGAACAACCAGATCAAGGTGAGATTTTATATAAAGGTCAGAGCGTTGTTGAAATCTTCAAAAAAGATGAAAAAATCTTTCGCCGGGGAGTTCAAGCAGTATTTCAGCAACCATTACTTGCACTTGATTCCCTCCAGAGGATTGAACGCTCTGTTACTGAACCCTTAATTGTTCATGGAGTAGGAGATAGGGCATCGAGAAAGGCTAGAGCTCGAGAGCTCTTTGAACTCGTTGGTTTAGATGAATCCTTTCTTCAGCGCTATCCAAACCAACTATCAGGCGGTCAATTGCAACGGGTTAATATTGCCAGGGCGCTAGTTTTAAGCCCTGAGCTACTCATCTGTGATGAAGCTGTCTCAGCTTTAGATGTTTCCGTTCAAGCCCAGATTATTAATCTATTCCTTGAGATTCAATCAAAACTTGGAGTCGCGCTTCTTTTTATTAGCCATGATCTAGAAGTGGTTAGATATCTAGCAGATCGAATCGCTGTTATGTATGCAGGTAGCGTTGTCGAGGAATCAGAGACTGATGCTTTAGTTGAGAACCCGCTTCATCCTTATTCTAGAGCCCTCCTCTCTGCATCTTCCATCCATGAATCAAGTGAGAATGATAATTGGGATATGTCTACCTTTAGACGAGAGGAGTTGCCAAAGCTAGGGTGCAAATTTGCGCCACGATGTAGATATGTGGATGATTTCTGTAGAGAAAATGAGCCAGTTATTCAAGGATTTGATGGTGATCGACGCTCTGCCTGTTTTAAAACCGATGCGCTATTCCTGAGAGGAAATAAATAAAATGCAATACATATTGAAAAACGGTTCTATTCTCGATACTAAAACTGGAGCCACCCATAAAGGTGATTTAGCCATCAAAAATGGCATGATTGTTGAGCCATCGCTACTTCAAGATGGCCAGGTAATTGATCTAGAGGGCAGAGTTATTTCTTTTGGGTTATGGGATTGTCATGCTCATCCAGGGAGCCTGATGTATGACCCAAAGAATGAAGGGTATTTTCAGAGCGTTGCAGAGTGGACGGTAAGAGCTGGAAAAAATCTTTTGGATTCAGTTGATATGGGTGTAACAGGCGTAAGGACAACTTCTGAATCTATTGGTATCGATATCGCATGGGGTAAGAGTTTTGAATCAGGATTATTTCACGGACCAAGAATTAAAAGCAGTGGCCCTGGACTTCGCGTTACCGGTGGCCATGGAACGACCTATCCAAAAGAGCATAAAGAGGTTCATGTTGAATGGGTAGCAGATGGTGCAGATGGAATGCGAGTTGCGGCGCGGAGATTGATTGAAAGCGGAGTTGATCTGATCAAGTTAATGATTACAGGTGGGCTTTATAGTGAACATGAGACGGTAGAAGATAATCAATTTACTGAAGAAGAGCTCCGGGCAGTTATGGCTGTGGCCAATAACAAGGCAATCCCCGTTGCGGCGCATTGTGGCGGAGCAAGGGCAGCAGAGCTCTTTGCAAATCTTGGTGGTCGATCAATTGAACACGGTTATGTTCTTGATGAAAAAGCTGCTGCAGCGATGGCAAAAAATGGTACATGGTTAGTTCCGACGATAGGTGTTACTGCAGATAGTTCACTCATGGAGGCAGATGGCTGGCCAGAGCATGCAAAGAGTCGGGCAAAGCAAGCAGCAGCTCGCCATGCAGAATCGCTTCGAATCTGCCTCGCCGCCGGGGTTCGCATTGCAACGGGAGCAGATCTCAATCCAATTGGGCCACGTCTTCATGCAGAGATGCGTTTACTTGAGGAAGCTGGGATGTCTCGCCTTGAAGTTCTCGATGCAGCGACAGCAGGAGGGCGAGAATTAAATGGGATGGGTGATGCAAGCGCTCCAACCTTTGGCACTTTGGCTGATCTCTTAATTCTGGATAAGAATCCATTGGAAGATATCGCATCGCTACAGAGCCCTGCCGGAGTCTTTATCTTCGGCAAAATAGTCAAAGATTGGCGATAAGTAATTTCTTGAATAGATGAGGATAAAAGTGTTAATTTGCTGTTCACTTTATCTGTAAAGAAATGAAGAAGAGGCGAGATAGCCTTGCCGTTATGCGCGCCCAAGAGGTGGATATGAAAGAAGAATCATCAGCTTCCTTACCTGTAAATGAACCTGTAACGCTACTAGGGAAGGTATTTGGAGAGCTTCTTGGGACAGCGGCCTTGGTGATGGTAATTGTTGGATCAGGGACAATGGCGCAGAATTTAACATCAGATTCTGCCCTGCAACTACTAATTAATTCTCTCTCCACCGCGCTAGCGCTTTTTATATTGATTATTGTTTTCGAACCTATCTCTGGTTCTCATTTTAACCCTGTAGTCACCATTGTTATTTTGATAAAAAAAGAGATTAGAAAAGTGGAATCTCTCCTCTACCTAGCTGCGCAATTTCTAGGTGCAACGCTGGGAGTAGCTTCTGCCAATATTATGTTTGATAGAACTATTTTGGAATTTTCTACAAAAGGTCGCATAGGTAGCAATCTTCTCTTGAGTGAAGTGATAGCTACTGCAGGTCTTATCTTCGTTATTTTTGCTAGTTGGGTCAAGATATCTGTCGCTCTGCGAGCTACCTTGGTGGCTTCATGGATTGGTTCTGCATATTTCTTCACATCTTCCACATCAGTAGCCAATCCTGCCGTCACCTTTGGCCGGATGTGGAGCGATACCTTCTCGGGAATTTCACCAGATTCTGTTACCCCTTTTATATTGGCCCAGCTACTCGGTGGGATTTTTGGAGCTGGCCTTATTTATTTTTTTACAAAGGTAGGTAATAGAGATGAGCGATAAGCGGCTACAAGTTCTTTTTGTATGTGTTCATAACGCGGGGAGATCTCAGATGGCGGCAGGGTTTATGCGCCATCTCTCTGGAGGAAAGGTTGAAGTCTTATCAGCAGGATCTGCGCCAAAAGATTCGATCAATCCCGGGGCAATCGAGGTAATGCTTGAAGAGGGAATCGATATTGCCAACGAGCAACCCAAGCTCCTTGAAAATGAGAGCGTAGAGGCATCTGATGTGGTGATCACAATGGGATGTGGTGATGCCTGCCCTTTTTATCCCGGTAAGCGATATGAAGATTGGGTACTGGAAGATCCTGCAGGAGCTCCAATAGAGAAGATTCGAGAGATTCGCGATCAGATAAAAGCGCGAGTTGAGGTGTTGTTAAAAGAATTACTGAGTTAAGAAGCTAATAAGTAATTTATATTAGCTTTGGGCTAGGGCCCGTTCCAATATTTCCATAACGATGATTGGTGATCGAGATACTCTGTTCTTGCAGCCACCGAGTAAATTCAACACCTCCTACCTGAGTTAAGGGCCTTGAATCAACGCTAATTCCTTTTTCAGTCAACTCTTTTGTAGGTGGAATCTCACTGCTGAGCCATCTCACTTTTCCAACCGGGTTATTAAGCGCAAATTCTAGAAAGTCTTCGCTTCTCTCATTATCACTTAATATGATTGTGATTTCCATCTGACGGGTCAGCCAACTGATAAATAATCTTTCTTGATCAGAAGTTGAACCATCAACTCGTACCAGAATTGGATCCTTATATGCCCGGTAGCGGAGATAATTTCGCTCAACATCTAACTGTGAGGTAGGCATAGCTTGAGATCCACTCCGCTCCCACCAGATCTGTGCAGATTTTTCTGCAGCAGATGCATCAACAACGAGTGGCCAATTGCGTAACTGTTCAACATAGTGTGGGCCACCTGCTTTTGCTGTTGGTCCAACGCTGCTCTGCTTCCATCCTCCAAAGGGCTGGCGATGGACAATGGCACCTGTGATCTGCCGGTTTACATAGAGATTTCCAGCCTCAACCTGATCAATCCATAATTCGCATTCGTCTTGATTTAACGAATGGATACCAGCTGTCAATCCAAAAGGTGTTGAGTTCTGCCATAGAAGGGATGTTTTTAAATTAGGTGATCGCATAATTGCAAGGACTGGGCCAAACCATTCATTCTGGTGGCTCCATGAGAATGGTTGAACCCCAATTTTTATTCCAGGTTGCCAGAGGTAACCACTTTCATCCAGCGCAGAAGGTTCGATCAGCCAACTCTCCCCGCTATCTAATTGGGTTAACGCTCGCTGAAGAGAAGCTGATGGAGGTCGAATAATGGGCCCAACTACCGTTGAAAGGTTATAACCAGCGCCAACAACGAGGGAGGCGGTGGCATCTTTTAATTGTTTAAAGAATGAAGGGTGATCATAAATTTTCTCATCAACGATGGCCAGTGATGCCGCGCTGCATTTCTGACCAGCATGACCAAAAGCTGATTGAACAATATCTTTAACTGCAAGATCTAGATCTGCCGATGGCGTCACAACTATCGCATTTTTACCACTGGTCTCTGCTAGTAAAGTCATATCCGGCTTCCACGAGAGAAATAGCCGTGCAGTTTCAACTCCGCCAGTAAGTATTACCGCTGCAACATCTTTATGTGTAACGAGATATTTACCGTTCTCATCATCTCGGCAGGGGAGAAATTGAAGAACGTTTTTAGGAATTCCTGCTTGCCATAGATGATTGATAGCGGCCCATGCCGTTGCGACAGTCTCTGGAGCTGGTTTAAAAATAACGGTATTGCCAGCAGCTAGCGCTGCACAAATTCCCCCAAGTGGTATTGCATAAGGAAAGTTCCATGGTGGAACAACAACAACTACCCCAATTGAAGCAGATCCTTTGGTAGCGGTAAGTGATGAAGTTGCGTAATAACGGGCAAAATCCACTGCCTCTGTAATTTCTGGATCTGCCTCAGCGAGAGTTTTCCCAGCATCTCTTGCCATAACTGCAAGGCTCTGGGCACGGGATGCTTCCATAATTTCACCGGCTTTATAGAGCAATTCACCGCGCCCAGCAGCGCCCAGTAGCTCCCACTCTTCAACTGCTTCTTGCGCGGTGCGGAGAGCTTTATCAATATGAAATGAATCAGCGATGGAATAGTGATACCAGATCTCTCCTGATTTATTCGGGTCTGAACCTGGCTCGCTCTCTTTTGTTCGAATCTCTTCTCCTGCTATCACCAATGGAATCTGCAAATTAGTGATGGATAAGATTCCTTTAATAGATTTTAAGATCTTTTTTCTAAATTCAGGATTGGTAAAATCTCCATCGCTTTCGTTTTCAAAAATTCTTGGAGATGATTTTTTAGTTTTATCTACCTCTTTAAGAGGAAGATGGCGAAGTGAATCGGTTGAAATTGTATGGCGGGCAGCCACTGCAGTTCGGAATCTCTCACTTTCATTGATAAATTCAGGGCTATCTGGCGTTATTGAAAAAGATGAGCGGAGATAATTATCTGTTGAGGTATTTTCATCAAGTCGTCTGACTAGATAGGCAACAGCGCTAGGGAAATCACTGCCCCGAGTTACTGGGGTGTAGAGCAAGATCGATCCAATCTCATCTGCAATAGCTAACGCCTCACCATTTGCCATTCCTTCAAGCATTTCAATATCAAGCATCTGATTAAGACCGCGAGATTTTGCTAGATCAAGCGCCCATAAAATATGAAAGAGGTTATGGCTTGCTACCCCTATTCGCAACGATCCAAGGTTTTCAGCTCTCAGCGATAGATCTACCAGTTTGAGATAGCTAGCATCGACCTCTGCTTTGCTCCCATAGGGGGCTGGACTCATCCCGTGATACTGGGCTTCCGCCTTCTCCATCGCTAAATTTGCCCCTTTGACAAGGCGAATTTTTATCTGGCCACCACTTCTTTCAAATCGATCTCGTGAGAATTCAAGCAGTTCGAGAAAATAGCGATGGGAGTCAGGTAGATAGGCCTGAATCACAATTCCAGCTTCGATTTTTTCAAACTCTGGCTCATCAAGAATCTTTTTAAATAAACCCACTGTTATAGCAAGATCTCGAAACTCTTCCATATCTAGATTTACAAAAGCGCCCTTGCGCATGGCAACTCGATAGAGATCGCGAATCCGCTCTGAACATCGCTCAATCGATCCCTCAATATCTACAGTAACAATCTGGCTAATAATCGAGGAAATCTTCACCGATATATAGCTCACCTCTTCACGGAGCAGCATCTCTAGCACCGCTTCATATCGAGCTTTAGCTTCCTCTTCACCTAAGACTGCCTCACCAAGCACATTAATATTTCCGCGAATCTCTCTCTTGGATCTTCTAGCTATATGGCGAGAGAGCTTCTTCGCCTCAGCGGGCAAAATTGCTCGCTTAGAAACAGATCTAACTTGCCATGTGATGATGGAAATTGTGAGAGATGGCAAAATTAAGCTGGTGAGAGCTGCAATTTTGATTCCAAAATAATTAAAAAATCCCAGGCTAAAATTTGCACTCTTTGCTATCTCTCTAAATCTGGCGGCAGCCTCTTTTTTACTGGTAATTCGAATAACTTCATCGGTTAATCTAATAGTGAGATTAACCGCCGATGGATCCTTAAGCAGTCGTGAGAACCGTTTTCTATGGGCGCGATCTGCTCGAGTCCGATACTTACCAGACTTATCTAAGATTTGGGCAACTCGCTCAATAACAGATTGAGGGGTAATTTCATCGGTATAAAGACTCACCTAACTACTTTACTCGAGGCGCGCTCGAGAGAGTACGCTTCAAGTATGAGCCTGGAATCCCCTCTCGAAACCGCCCTTTCTCAACTGCGAAGCTCGATAGAGAATCTCCAACTCTCTGAATCAATGTGGAATACCCTCTCCACTCCACGTCGAATTTTAGAAGTGGCAGTGCCACTGCGCAGAGATAACTCAATTGTTGAGATGTATAAGGGTTACCGAGTTCAGTACTCAACAACTCGCGGTCCCTCCAAAGGTGGGATTCGCTTTCACCCTGATATTGACCTTAATGAGACTGTTGCACTTGCCATGTTAATGACGTGGAAGTGCGCCTTAGTTCATCTTCCCTACGGCGGAGCAAAGGGTGGAGTAGCGGTAGATCCTCTCAAATTATCGGTTCGCGAAAATGAACGCTTAACCCGGAGATATACCTCAGAAATTCTTCCAATCATTGGGCCAGAGCGGGACATCCCGGCGCCGGATGTGGGAACAGATGAAAAAAATATGGCTTGGATGATGGACACCTATAGCGTCAATGCCGGATTCTCAGTTCCTGGAGTTGTTACAGGTAAACCTATAGTTCTTGGTGGATCCCTTGGCCGTACAAGCGCAACTGGTGATGGAATAGCAATCGCTGTACGAGAAGCGCTACGGGTAAAAGGAATTGGATTAGATGGTGCAACTGTTGCCATTCAAGGATTTGGCAAAGTGGGATATTGGAGCGCAGTTGCGCTAGAGGCAATGGGAATGAAGATTGTGGCAATAAGTGATGTGAGTGGCGGGATAAAAGATTTTGGGTCTCTTGCTGATCTCCATCAACATATTGAAGTAGGTGGATCGTTATCAAATTATGGAATTGGTGATCTGATTACAAATGCTGAACTCCTCTCACTTGATGTCGATGTACTTATTCCAGCAGCTCTTGCTGATTCAATTAACCAAGAAAATGCAAGCAAGGTTTTGGCAAAGGTGGTTGTTGAAGGGGCAAATGGGCCAACCACTCCAGAAGGCGATCGAATTCTGGCTGAAAAAGGGGTATTGGTAATCCCTGATATTTTGGCAAACTCAGGGGGAGTCATCGTCTCCTATTTTGAATGGGTTCAAGATAAACAGAACTATTCCTGGAGCGCAGATGAGGTAAAAGAAAATCTTGAAACTATGTTGATGAGAGCAATAAATGAAGTGAAAGATCTGGTTGCAAGCAAGGAAGTTTCATGGCGCGAAGCTGCGATGATGCTTGGAGTTGGACGAGTGGCTGAGGCACATAAATTACGTGGACTATATCCGTGATTTTAGTAGACTAATGATCTTGGTAGGCGATTGGGCGGGCGATAAGCCAAGTTAATAAATTAAGAGTTACGAGGAAATCATGGTGATGGAAGTAGATGGTAAGCAGTACCACATCCGTTTAGGTCGTGGAGATGTTGGTAAATATGTTCTGCTGCCAGGTGATCCAGGCCGTTGTAAACAGATTGCCTCTTACTTCGATAACGCTCAATTAATATCAGAAAATCGTGAGTACGTTACCTATACCGGTGAAGTTGATGGAGTGAAAGTATCGGTCACATCGACAGGAATTGGATGTCCATCTGCAGCGATCGCTGTTGAAGAGCTTGTCCGCTGTGGCGCTGATACTTTTATTAGGGTGGGAACCTCTGGCCATATTCAAAAAGATTTCAAATCAGGTGATCTTGCCATTATCTCTGCCGCAATTAGAGATGAAGGAACGACCAAGCATTATCTTCCCATTGAATTTCCTGCTGTTGCAGATCTTGATGTGACCCGTGCACTTCAAATCGCTGCTAAGAAAGTTGGAGCAAATTTTAGAATAGGTATCTCCCAATCAAAGGATTCTTTTTATGGACAACATGAGCCAGAGCGGATGGGCGTTGCAGCCGATCTGCTAGCCCGGTGGCGTGCTTGGGAGATAGGTGGAGCGCTCTGTTCTGAGATGGAGGCAGCGGGAATTTATATTGTGGCCTCCACTTTAGGAGTTCGAGCTGGAGGAGTTGCGATGGTCCATGCAAAAGAGCCGATGCCGCCGCTAGATATTTTGTTAGAAACTTCGGTGCAAGCGCTCCGTGAATTAATAAAGATGGATCTAGAAGCTAATATTTCTGTAACGATTTAATTAAATTGAAAAGTTTCTAGGCTTTATCAGCCTCATTTGAATGATCACTTTGGGGTGTTGAAAAAGATTTAAATGCTGCAAAAGCTCTTGGCCCATAAACTGTTCCCGGCCCACCCATCATCTGGATACAGACCCCAAGGGCTTCAGCCACCTGTTCCTCAGTTGCACCTTTCATAACAAGGGAGCGAGCATGCGATGCGATACAGCCATCACATTGGCGAGAGACTGCGATAGCTAGAGCAATTAACTCTTTCTCGATGGCTGAGAGTGCGCCAGGTGCTTGAGCAGCCTTGGATAGATCGGCAAATGCGCTATAGACATCTGGAATGAGCGCACGGAGCGCTCGCCCTTCGGGGGCTAATTCTTGGAGAACATCACGGCCATGTTTATCGACACCAGTATTTGAAGACATGAGAGAGATACCTTTCATTGAGGCTTTAAAGGTATCAGCACTGGCTGAGCTAGCGCTCCAGAGCCATCGCTTTTCAGAGAAGAGTGAGGGTTTTTGCCAAGATACCCCCTAGGGTATATTCTCTGGCTATGGCGACTATCGATATTAAAAGTCAAGAGTTTGAAGCTCTGATAGCAAAAGAAGGAACTGTCATTGTTGATTTTTGGGCAGCTTGGTGCGGTCCCTGCAAACAATTTGCCCCGATCTTTGAGGCGGCATCCATAAAATATCCAGATCTCACCTTTGCCAAAGTCGACACCGATAGCGAAGTCGAGATCTCACAGGCAGCCGGAATTTCATCTATCCCGACGTTGATGGTTTTCCGCGATGGAATTCTTCTCTATCGAGAAGCAGGAGCACTCCCAGCAAGCTCTCTTGAAAATCTCATCGAAGAGGTCGCCAAGTTGAATATGGATGATATCCGCAGCCAGATAGCTAAAGAGGAATCTGAGAGTAAATCTTAAAGTAGTTGAATCTTCAACTATCTGATAATCTTTAGGAATTGGTGGCGTAGCGGCCAAGAAATGGAGATTGCGATGTTGGCCTATAAATTTGGTCTCGATACTTTTGGGGATATGACAATTGATGAGAATTCAATTCCAGAAAGTGCTGGCCAAGTATTACGAAATCTCATAGAGCAGGCAGTTGTTGCCGATGAATTAGGCCTTGACCATTTCAATGTTGGCGAACACCATCGAGATGATTTTGCAGTTTCATCACCTGAGGTAGTGCTTGCAGGTATCGCAACGAAAACCAAGAAAATTATCTTAGGATCAGGGGTCACTGTACTTTCTAGCGATGATCCGGTTAGGGTCTATCAACGTTTTGCAACAGTTGATGGCTTATCCAATGGCCGAGCAGAAATTACGGCAGGACGTGGATCCTTCACGGAATCTTTCCCACTTTTTGGTTATGAACTACATAATTACGGTTCGCTATTTGAAGAAAAGTTAGAGCTATTAATCGAAATTTTAAAAGAAAATAAAGTCACCTGGTCAGGAACGATGAGAGCACCGCTTCAAGATCAAGAGATCTACCCCAAAACAGAGCGCGGAAGAATTCCACTTCGGGTAGGAGTGGGAGGATCTCCTGATTCTGTAGTTAGAGCAGCAAAACTTCAAATTCCGATGGCGCTTGCAATTATTGGAGGAGATCCGGCGCGATTTGCACAGTTCTCAGATCTCTATCGACGAGGGTTAACGCAATTTGGTTTTGATCTGCTTCCTATATCAATTCACTCACCGGGGCATATTGCCGATACCGATGAAGAAGCGATTGAAGATCAATGGCCTCATTACCTCGCATCATTTGGTCGGATTGGTCGAGAACGAGGCTGGGGCCCAATGGAGAAGAGCCATTACCTTAATGAAGTTCACCATGGCTCTTTATATGTGGGCTCTCCAGAAAATGTTGCGCGAAAGATTGCCTATGCTCTTACCTCTGTCGGTGCAACGCGCTTTGACTTAAAGTATGCAACAGGGCCTATGCCTCATAAAAAATTACTCCGCTCAATCGAACTTTATGCCACAAAGGTAGTTCCAAGAGTGCGCGAATTACTAACTTTAGAGAGCGCTGGCGCGGTCAAGATTTGATTTAAATAGCTCGTTTTGCCCTTAGATAATTTCTTAACGTCAGAGCGATCGTCAAAATGATGAAGAAAGCTGCAATAAGGTGGCTTGACTCCTCCAAAACTGGGATAGATGCTGCGTAATACCCAAGAAGCGTGATTCCTACTCCCCATAAGAGCGCACCGATCAGATTTGCAGAGAGAAATTTGTAGTAATTCATTTTGCTAATTCCTGCAATGGGAGGGACAAAGGTCCTTATCCACGGATAAAACCGGGCCAGGATGATGGCGCTATAGCCATACTTTTCATAAAACTTCTCGGCATGTGCGATCATTTTTCTAATTCGAGGCGCATCTCGTTTATCTAAATAAGGACGACCATAGTGTCTACCTAGAACAAATCCCAGTTGATCTCCTAAGAAGGCGGCAACAAATATTGCAATCAATAAAGTTGTGATCGATGTGTCGCTCCTTGTTGCTGCAATAAATCCTGCAGCAAATAAAACTGAGTCACCAGGGAGAAAAAATGCAACGAGTACGCCAGTTTCGATAAAGACAAAGAGAAAGAGAATCGAATAGATAAGTAGCGGAGTGGTTTCAATGAGAATACCTTCGGTCCACTCAGAAATGGTTGCAAGCTGAAACACGATCTCTTCCCTAAATCTTAGCTCTAACTCTTAACTAGCTGATTGTTGCAATTGTAGTTGCCAACTGATCTTTATGAGAGCTTATATGTTTGGCAGCGCTGCCAACGATATCGCCAAGAGTTATCGCGCCTCGCTCTGAATGAATTCCTGGTCGTTGCAGAGTTGAAAGATCAACCTTCTTTAAAATATCACCAGTCATTTCACGAGATTTTTCGATAAGAGCTAAGGAGATCTGCCAATCTCGAAGATCGTATCTCAATGAGTTTGGATAAGGCTCTTCGCTATAGCCATCGATAGGCGGGTTTTCTTCCGTGAGTAATCTGAGAATGCGATGAGTGAAGTGGATCTCAAAATCTGCCATATGGTGAATGATAAAAGCCCCGCTCCACTCATTGGCTTCAGGTGTAAGAAGTAGCGCTTTTTCATTTGTCCCTTTTGCAAGGGCAATAAAGTCATTTCCGGATTGAATATAAGAAGTAATTAATTCATGGCTCATGGGGTAAGAGTAGCCCTGGTTTTGGGAAGAAGGAATGTGAAATAAACCCCTAGGATCCGCCCATGGATGTCTCGCTAACAGTCTGGTCAATTGTGGTTGCTGCGATCGCAGCGATGGTTATTTTAGATTTACTGACGGTAAGTGCAAAGCCTCATGAAGTGAAGTTCAAAGAAGCGGCTAGTTGGTCGTTATTTTATATTGCCATAGCAATCGCCTTTGGAATCTGGGTTCATGCAACTTATGGAAGTCGTTACGGAACAGAATACTTTGCAGGCTATCTTGTAGAGAAATCCTTATCGGTTGATAATCTCTTTGTCTTTGCAATTATTCTCACTTCATTTGCCGTGCCTAGTATCTACCAACAGCGAGTTTTATTAATTGGAGTTGTCCTTGCCCTCGTCCTTCGAGCTATTTTTATCGCAATTGGTGCGGCAGCGCTCGCAGCTTTTGCTTTTACTTTTGTGATTTTCGGTGCGATCTTAATCTGGACTGGCTTTGGATTGATGCGACATTGGAATGAAGATCCAGACCCCAACGAGAATTTCTTAATTAAGAAAGTTCGTAAGATGACTCCAATGACTGAGGAGTATCACGGCTCCAAAACTTTTGTAAAGATAGATGGCAAGCGTTATGCAACCCCAATGTTTCTTGTCATGGTTTCAATCGCCCTTACAGATATTCTCTTTGCGCTCGATTCAATTCCTGCAACATTTGGCGTGACCCAAGAGCCCTTTCTAGTCTTTAGCGCCAATGCATTTGCGCTTTTAGGTTTAAGAGCGCTCTATTTTCTTCTCAAGGGG
>JAQCKU010000034.1 GCA_027592195.1 Actinomycetota bacterium | reverse complement strand
TAAGGGTCTCATCTTCACACCACAGGTCATACAGAGCGGCGCATCGGATTTAAAGCCAGTAAGCCTCTCTAGTAGCTCTGTTGATGAACCTGGATCAGAGCTCTTAGGTGTCTTTTCAATAACGAGATCGACAGATTTAACTTCTGCTTTTACATCTGCCTTCACCTCTAATTTTGCACTTTCTTCCACCGGAGTGTATTCACCGCTATCAAGAGCGTTCTGCCGCTCCTCTGTTGTATAGAGCCCCATTGCAGAACGTGTTTCAAATGGTAAGTAATCAAGGGCTAATCGTCGGAAGATGTAATCCATCATCGATTGAGCCATCCGAATATCTTTATCATCTGTCATTCCTGCCGGTTCAAAACGGAGGTTGGTGAATTTCTCCACATATGTCTCTAGTGGGACTCCGTATTGAAGACCAATAGAAACTGCAATCGAGAAGGCATCCATAACTCCGGCAAGAGTCGATCCTTGCTTACCAAGTTTGAGGAAAATTTCGCCTAGCTCCCCATCTTCATAGGTGCCAGAGGTCATGTAACCCTCAGCGCCACCAACTGAGAAGGAGGTGGTTCGAGATGGTCGTGATTTAGGAAGTCGCTTTCGCTCAGCAGGAGCTGGCGCAGAAGATTCTGTGCTGACTTCCTTCTTCGCAGCTTTGCCATCAGATAAAGGTTGTCCCACTTTGCAGTTATCACGATAGACAGCGAGGGCTTTTAGACCCAACTTCCATCCTTGGTAATAAACCTCTTCTACCTCTTCCACTGTTGCGCTCTCAGGCAGGTTAACTGTCTTTGAGATAGCGCCGGAGAGGAATGGTTGGCATGCAGCCATCATTCGAACATGGCCCATCGCAGCAATCGGGCGAGCGCCCATTGCGCAATCAAAAATATCGTAATGCTCACTCTTTAAACCAGGGGCATCAATAACATTTCCATGATTTGAAATGTGATCAACAATCGCCTCGATTGTCTCTTCGGTATAACCAAGACGTCGAAGCGCAGCAGGGACTGTCTGATTAACGATCTGCATAGATCCGCCGCCAACTAATTTCTTGAATTTAACAAGAGCAAGATCAGGCTCAATTCCAGTGGTATCACAATCCATCATGAGACCGATCGTTCCTGTTGGCGCAAGGACCGATGCTTGCGCATTACGCCATCCATTAACTTCACCGATCTTGATTCCATCTTCCCAGGCTTTATTTGCAAGCGCCCAGATATCGTGATCTAGTGAGGAGATAGATTTCGCTGAGAGTGAAGCAGCTTGGTGCTTCTTCATTACTCGAGTATGAGCTGAGGCATTGCGAGCATAACCATCATAAGCTCCAACAATTCCTGCGAGCTCTGCAGACCTTCGATAAGAAACACCGGTCATAACAGATGTAATCGCGCCAGCAAGTGATCGCCCGGCATCGCTGTCATAGGCAAGGCCGCTAGCCATGAGAAGTGCTCCAAGGTTGGCAAATCCAATACCTAGTTGGCGATATGCACGAGTGGTTTCACCAATCGCCTCTGTTGGGAAATCTGCAAAACAGATAGAGATATCCATAGCGGTAATGATCATCTCTACAGCTTTAGCAAATGTCTTTACATCAAATGTTGAATCTTCCTTACGGAATTTCATTAAGTTCAATGATGCAAGGTTGCAAGAAGAGTTATCAAGTGACATGTACTCCGAGCAGGGATTTGATGCATTGATTCGACCTGTCTCAGGATTGGTATGCCAATCGTTGATGGTGTCGTCATATTGAATTCCTGGATCTGCACAAGCCCAAGCTGCCTCTGACATCTTTCGAAAGAGTCCTTTAGCTGAGACAGTTTCAATCACATCACCTGTTGCTCTAGCTCGTAGGCCAAAATCAGCTCCAGCTTCATATGAACGCATAAATTCATCAGAGACGCGTACCGAGTTATTTGCATTCTGGTACTGAACAGAGATGATGTCTTTGCCACCAAGATCCATATCAAAACCTGCATCACGGAGAACTCGGATCTTCTCTTCTTCTTTTACCTTTGTCTCAATAAATTCTTCGACATCTGGATGGTCCACATCGAGTACAACCATCTTTGCTGCTCGACGAGTTGCGCCACCAGATTTGATCGTTCCGGCAGAGGCATCGGCTCCACGCATAAAGGAGACCGGACCTGATGCGTTTCCACCAGAGCTCAAGAGCTCTTTTGCTGAGCGGATCCGAGAGAGGTTCAGTCCTGCCCCTGATCCACCTTTAAAGATCATTCCCTCTTCGCGATACCAATTAAGAATCGAGTTCATCGTGTCATCAACAGAGAGGATAAAGCAGGCGCTCACCTGTTGCGGTGCGGTGGTACCAACGTTAAACCAGACTGGAGAGTTAAATGAAAAGACCTGATGGAGCAACATCCAGGTAAGTTCATGTTCAAAAATTTCTGCATCAGCATCGGTTGCAAAATACCCAAATTGTTTTCCTGCTTTAACATAGCTAAGAACTACTCGATCGATGACCTGGCGGAGCGACCATTCACGATTTTCAAAACCAACTGCGCCACGGAAGTATTTAGTGGTGACGATTGTTGATGCATTAACGGACCAAAAATCAGGGTACTCAACGCCTCGTTGTTCAAAAATAACCTCGCCGGATTTCCAGTTGGTCTGAACCACATCGCGACGTTCCCATGTAACTTCATCGTAGGGATGTTTGCCTGCTGTGGTGTAGATGCGTTCCATCGAAAGGCCTTTATTTTTCCCTTTTGATGATGTTCGGTTGATGACCGTATCCGACATATTCGTTTGCTCCAATTTTCTTGATCTTTGATTGTTTTATTTTTTAAACTGTTCTTTTACTGCTTACCTATTATTGATGTCCTGCTATTGATTTCCTGGGAATGGGAAAGTGAACCTGGGGAAACAGCCGAGGAAGGGGAAAAACTTTTTGAGCTTTCAGAAGGCATTGCCCGCAAAAGCGCGATCTCGCCTTCAAAATCTTCAAGGGAGGAAAAGTTACGGTATACCGAGGCATATCTTAAGTAGGCGACCTCATCGAGTTCTCGGAGTGGCGCAAGGATCGCCATCCCTACCTCCTGTGCCTCGATTTCAGCTTGTCCAGTCGCTCTCAGACTTTCTTCAACTCGCTGCGCCAATAGCGCCAGATCATCTTCATCGACAGGACGGTTCTGGCAGGCCTTGCGAACACCGTTGATAACTTTCTCTCGACTAAAAGGTTCTGCAGCGCCGCTACGTTTAATAATGGCAAGCAGAGATGTCTCCTGGGTTGAAAATCGAGATCCGCATTGCGTACATTCTCTACGTCGACGGATAGAGCTTCCCTCTTCAACGGGGCGAGAGTCGATCACTCGAGAGTCCTCGTGTCGACAGAAGGGACAGATCATCGGCGTGTTAAACCTTTCAATGCTGGGCTATGGGTATAGCTAGGGTGTATTGAGAAATTTCCATTAATGGCTTTTGACCACTAGGTATGGAAGCTTATCTCAAACTCACCCCAATATCTAGTGGTAACCATAGACCCAGAGTTGAGAGTTTCTTGGGATATCTATCCGCGTGTCGGGATAATGATCCGATCCCCAACAGCGAGGTTGGGTTTGCTCAGCGCGTTGAGCTCCATAATTTCGGCAATTGCCTGATCAATATCTCCCCCAACTATCTGGGCGATCGACCAGAGGCTCTCGCCTGGGGCAACCACTATCACTTCAACATGAGATTTCTCAAAATCCACTCCAGCCTGAGCCCCGGCTAGAGCCGAGTAGCTAAAGGCCGAAGCCAAGAGCGCAGCGATCAGAATGATGGCGCGAACTGTTTGGATCCCTCGTCGGGTTAGGCGAACCCCTGAAAAACCTTGATTTATATGGCTTTTTTCTTCAAGTACCGAAGTAGCGTTCATGAGAATCCTCAACTTCAACAGTGATAATCGACACTGGGGATAGTGTTCGAACACCTGTTCTAAGAGATACAATAGAGGAGCCCACTGACATTGGCAAGTTTTTTTCGAACATTTGTTTGAAATTTTTTCAGATCTTCGCTACCCTTGAGCTATGGCTGAGATAATTGAACTACCTGATTCCCAACTGGATGCCGCCGGCCTGACTGATCGCCAACGGCTCATTCTTGAAGTTATCCGCTTATCGGTTGAAGAGCGAGGCTATCCACCCACGATGCGTGAGATCGGCGAAGCCGCTGGGCTCTCCTCTCCATCCTCGGTGAAATACCAACTCGGTGAGCTGGAAAGTAAGGGTTTTATCCGGCGAGATCCCTCACGAGGACGAGCGGTGGAGATTAGGGAGATTGAAGGTTCTGCTCCCCTAGCCAAAACTCATAACATCCCGCTGGTGGGGCGAATTGCTGCCGGAGCACCGCTTCTGGCTGAGCAAGAGGTTGAAGAGATCTTCCCCTTGCCTGCTTCACTTGTCGGTGAAGGAGATCTCTACATGTTGAAGGTTGTGGGCGATTCCATGATCGATCTGGCTATCTGCGATGGTGATTTTGTCGTGGTCCGCGCTCAGAAATCCTGCGAAAAAGGCGAGATTGTTGCTGCGATGATCGATGGCGAGGCAACGGTCAAGACCTTCTCTCGAAAAAATGGAAAGATCTGGTTGCTACCTGCCAATGATCGCTATCTGCCGATCCCAGGTGAAGGCGCAGAAATTCTAGGAAAAGTAACGGCAGTTCTCCGCTCTGTGAAGTAATTGATCTCACTCGATTTACGCAACACTTTTGTTGCGTAAATCATTTTTTCCTCTTAGGCTCTCCACTACCCGAGCTGGTCTACCAATTTGGTTACCTCCTCGGTATCGGCCAGCTAACTTCTACGAGGAGAGCAGATAATGTTGAAGCGATCTATTATCCCGGTCTTAGCCTTCGCGCTGTTGGCAAGCGCAGGATGCTCCCCTAACACTGGCGGTAACACTGAGGATAGTTTAGAAAATGTATCTGAACTGACGATCTACTCAGGTCGAAGCGAGGCCTTTATTGCTCCATTTTTCGCTGAGTTTGAAGCCGAAAGTGGTATCAAGCTCAATATCAGATATGGTGATTCAGCAGAGTTGGCGGCACAGATTCTAGAAGAGGGGTCAAATAGCCCTGCAGATCTCTTTCTCTCGCAAGATGCCGGAGCGTTAGGTGCAGTTGCTGAAGCGAATCTCTTAATTGAACTTCCCGGAGATCTCACTTCAACTCTCCCCGCACGCTTTCTCTCCCCGACAGATCAATGGGTAGGTATTACCGGAAGAGCGCGAGTTTTCGCCTACAACCCAGAGCAGGTAAGCCAGCTTCCAAAATCATTTCAAGATTTCACCCGATCAGAATATAAGGGGCGATTTGGAATCGCTCCCACCAACTCATCCTTCCAAGCCTTTATTACCGCCCTTCGAGATAATATCGGCGAAGTGAAAGCTGAAAGATGGCTTCGAGGGATTGTCGCCAATAGCCCTCGCTACTATGAGAAAAATTCTATGATTGTTGAGGCGATCGATAAAGGCGATATTGATTTAGGTCTTACCAATCACTACTACATTTTTGAAGTCGCAAAAGCTCTCGGTCGCGATATCTCGGTAAAAGATGGCTTCTTTGCCCAAGGAGATCTTGGAAATATGATCAATGTTTCAGGAGCAGGTGTACTTGCATCTTCAAAGAAGGCGAGCGCTGCAAATTCATTAATATCTTTCCTGCTTAGAAGAGATACTCAAGAAAAATTTGTAGCAAATACCAAGGAGTATTCACTACTTGAGGGAGTTGCTGGCCCTGAAGGTCTTCCTGATCTTGAACAGATTGGCGCACCTACCGTTGATCTTGATGCGCTGAAAGATCTAAAGTGGACGCAAGATCTTCTTATTAAGGTGGGTCTACTCTAAAAGTGCCTTCCCTAGATATTGCGGCTGAGTCAAGAATTGAAGCAGCCCCGATGAAAAAAACATCGCTTCTGCATAGGGGCTCGCTGGCTCTCACTGCACTCTTACTTGCTCTCGCTGGAATTCCATTTTTCTATCTTTTTCAGCGAGCAAGTGGAGCGAGCGGTTCTGAAATTTCTGCACTTCTTTTCCGTGAGAAAACCCTCTCCATATTTTTCAATACCTTCTCCTTAATATTTCTCGTCTCACTTGGCGCAGTACTGATTGGCGCTGGATTTGCAACGTTGCTTTACGCAGTAAAAATCACGCGAAGCGCGCTCTTTCTTCTCCTGGCGACCTTACCGTTAGCCATTCCTTCCTATGTCTTCACCTATTCATGGATCGCCATCTTTCCTTGGTTCCGTGGGATCTGGGCTGCTGCCCTAGTGCTGACCTTTAGCACCATGCCCTATATCTTTCTTGCAACCTATGCAGCGCTAAGACGAGTAGATCTTGTACAGATTGAAGTTGCCCGATCCCTTGGTTTTAACCGACTGGAAGTCTTTACCAAAATAGTTCTGCCGCAGATCCGAGGCGCTATCGGAGCAAGCCTGCTTCTTGTTATCCTCTACGTTCTCAGCGACTTTGGCGCAGTTTCACTACTAGGTGTTGACACTTTTACCAGAACAATTCAAAATCTTTATAAGGCTTCTTTTGATCGGCAATCAGCTGCGATTCTTGGACTTATTTTGATGTTTATTGCTGCAACTATTATTTTGATTGAAGAGCGAGTCCATAAAAAAAATATAGCCTCGAACTCTTCGGTCCGAGTTCAATCCAGTGCATCGTTAATTACCAAGCCCATGGCAAAGTTAGCATCTCTCTCTTTGATCGTGATCTACTCATTTCTTGCACTGGCGCTACCGGCATATGTTCTTACAACAAGGATGATCGCTAACTTTCAAGAAATTGATTATCCAGCCCTTGCGAGCGCTACCTTTAATACCCTTCTTGTCTCAACTTTTGGAGCGATCATTGCTATTGCTTTTGCCTTGCCGCTATCTTGGACAATCATCGCAACGCGCAGCCGCTTTGCACTCTTTACTGAGAAAGTGGTCCTCATTACCCATGCCCTACCGGGAGTAGTTCTTGGTCTCTCCCTGGTCGCCTTTGGTTCTAAAATTTCATGGCTCTATCAGAGCGTTGGCTTACTCTCCTTTGCCTATGCCCTTCTTTTTCTAGCAAAGGCAGTGGGAAATACCCGAGCAAGCATGGAGAAAATTCCACCCATTTTAAAAGAAGTATCCCTCACACTCGGCGTCTCACCTCTAAGTACCTTCCGCAAAATAACTCTCCCGCTAGCTGCCCCGGGGATCTGGGTTGGTTTTCTTCTTGTCCTACTTACTGCGATGAAGGAGCTTCCAGCAACGCTGATGCTTCGCCCTACTGGATTTGAAACTCTGGCAGTGGAGATCTGGAGCGCAAGCACGTTGAGCCAATTTAATCAGGCAGCTCCCTATGCCTTTACTCTAATTGCTCTTGCAGCCATTCCAACCTTTATCCTTTCCCGACCAGATCGAATCCAACAAGAAAGTAACCATGTGGAGAAGGAGAGGTGGCGCGAGTAATGACATCGTTAGAAGTCACAGATCTCTCGGTCACAATCGGATCTACTCCCATATTAAAAAATTTATCGATAACTTTAGGAGCCGGATCTTTCACCGCGATTCTTGGCCCCTCCGGTTGTGGCAAAACCACGCTATTGCGAACAATCGCAGGCTTAATCCCACCAAGTGCTGGCACTATCCGATTTGGAAAACAATTGGTCAGCGTTTCTTCACTTGTGCTCCCACCTCATAAGAGAAAAATTGGTTACGTTCCTCAAGAAGGTGGGCTCTTTCCACATCTCAGTGTTGGAGAAAATATTGGTTTTGCACTCAATAAGAGTGATCTCACCAAAGATCAGAGACGGATCATTGTCGCCGAGATGCTAGAGCTGATCGGTTTAACAAAATTTATTGATCGCTCCCCACATGAGTTATCAGGTGGGCAACAGACTCGAGTAGCGCTAGCTCGAGCACTCGCCATTGAACCTAAGATCGTACTTCTTGATGAGCCCTTCTCGGCCCTCGATGCGCAACTACGTAATGAGCTACGCGAAGAGGTCTCGCTCCTGCTCAAGCGTCGCGCAACAACAGCGATTATGGTGACCCATGATCGAGAAGAGGCGCTCGTTTCAGCCGATATCGTCGCACTGATGCGCGATGGAGAAATTGTTCAGTATGGCTCTCCAGCCGAAGTTTATTTACAACCTTTAACTGCAGAAGTTGCCATCAGTACTGGGGATGCGCTTCTTCTTCCTGCAACACGTGGGAAAAATGGCATTCTCCATCCACTTCATGCGCAGTATTCCAAGACGCGATCTAGTCAGGAAAAGTCCGAACAAGGCTCCATTGTGATCCGTCCCGAAGAGATTAAAATCTCTATGAAAAAAGAGTCGAGCGCTATCGCCTCGCTGATTACTCGACTTGATTACTATGGACATGATGCAATGGTGGAGTTAAATCTTGAAAAGAGCGATTTCTTAGGAGCGATAAGAGTAAGAATTCCTGGACCTGTACATTGCAGCGTTGGGGATCGAGTCTTTATCTCCCATGTCGGACCAATCCGTTTTTTCCCAGAATAATTTTCGGCACCGTCATAAAACGATTACTAAAGCAAAAATTCTTTTAATTGATGAGCAAGATTTTCATCAACCCTACCCCGAATCAGCGTTCCACTCTCGTGATACGCCTCTTCATCAATTTCACCGCGTTCATGAATTCTACTCACTAAATTTCCTAAGCTATAGGGGATAAGAACAGCGATCGGGGTCGAGGGTGTGGGAAGGGTTTCCTCGATCATCGCTTTGAGAAGTTTCATTCCAAGACCGGTATGTACAGAGATGGAGATGGCGCTCTCTTCTTGCCTAAGAATCTCTTGGATGATCTCAGGATCTGCAATATCGGCTTTATTGATCACGATAATCTCTGGAATTCCTCCTGCCCCAATTTCTCGAATAACTTCTCGAACCGCCCTAATTTGACCTTTGGGATCAGGGTGAGATCCATCAATAATATGAAGAATGAGATCAGCGCCTGAAACCTCTTCTAAAGTTGATTTAAAAGCTTCGATTAATTGATGGGGAAGGTGTCTGACAAAACCAACGGTATCGACCAAGGTATAAATTCGACCCTCACTCGTTGTTGTCTTTCTTACTGTGGGATCAAGCGTTGCAAAGAGCGCATTTTGCACTAAGACCCCTGCCCCGGTTAGGCGATTGAGAAGTGAAGATTTACCTGCATTGGTATATCCGGCAATTGCTACCGATGGAATGGCATGGCGCCTTCGATCACTTCTCTTCGTTTCACGAGAAGTTTTCATCTCTACAATTTCTCTACGGAGCTTTGCCATTTTGTCACGGATACGCCTGCGGTCTAACTCAATCTTTGTCTCTCCAGGACCGCGACCTCCAATACCTGCGCTAGCTCCTGATTGACGCGATAGTGAATCTCCCCAACCGCGAAGTCGTGGCAGGAGATAACTCATCTGAGCAAGTTCTACCTGGGCCTTACCTTCACGACTTTTCGCATGCTGTGCAAAGATATCGAGAATAAGGGCTGTTCGATCAACGACTTTTACCTTCACTCGATCCTCAAGATTTTTTAATTGCGAGGGGCTTAACTCACCATCGCAGATGACAGTATCTGCTCCGGTGTTAGCAACAATCGCCTTTAACTCCGCTACTTTTCCTGATCCAATAAATGTTGCAGGATCTGGTTTATCTCGTCGCTGAATCAGAGCATCAAGTACCTCAGATCCTGCTGTTTCTGCGAGAGCTGCCAATTCCGTCATCGAATTTTCAGCATCAATCATCGATCCTTCAGTCCAAACCCCTACCAAAACAACTCGCTCAAGTCGAAGCTGGCGATACTCTGCCTCAGAGATATCTGTAAGTTCGGTTGAAAGACCTGCAACTCTTCGTAGCGCTTGTCGATCTTGGAGCTCTAATTGATTTTTTTCAAATTCCAACGGGTTAAATGTAGAGAGATCAATATCAGAACCTATTATCGCTAGATCTGATGTAGTAGATCCAGATTCTTCTTTATCAAAGAGCTCCTCTAGCCGTTCACTTTCTGCAATAAGTGCATCGTAATCAATCTCTTTCATCAGATTTGATTAGCGCTTGAACCCTGAAGAAATTTACTTATATCGATATCTCGTATCAATTCAGCTGGGCCGGTAAGGGTGGCATTGTTATGCGAGTCAATATCAACAACCAGTCGGCCACCTGGTGGGTTTATTACCCATTGAATCGGAAGTTTCTTATTTTTCTTTATCGTTGCTGCAAGTGCAACGGCGCAGGTACCTGTTCCGCACGATTGCGTCTCACCACTTCCCCGCTCATGGACTCGCATCTTGATCTCGCCATTTTCTAAAAATTCTACAAATTCAACATTTACACCTTCAGGGTACTCATCATCAGGTGAGAGTAGAGGAGGGTGATCTAATGGCCCCACTTGATCAAGGCTCTCTACAAAGAGAACCGCATGAGGATTGCCCACATCAATATTGAGGCCTTTAAATATCTGGCCATTCTGTTCAGCTGAAATTTCACCGGGAATGTAACTCACCTGACCCATATTTACCGAAATATCTCCGTTTTGAGGAACTTTGAGAAACTTATTTCCATCTCTTGTAGCAATCGGAAAAATTCCTTCACCTTGATGGCCCCGGTCAACGAGAAACTTTGCCATCACTCTAATGCCATTGCCACACATCTCTGCCAGTGATCCATCTGAATTTCGATAATCCATAAACCATTTATCAGAGCGTTTTATAATCTTAATGACGCCATCTGCACCAATTCCACTCGTGCGATCACAGAGGCGAATGATCTGATCGGGGCTTAGCGTGATGAGATCTTGGGGATCAAAAATTACAATGAAATCGTTATGAGTGCCATGTCCGTAGGTTGCTGTAATCATCTAGGCCAAGGCTATATCGCCGAGATTAAAGTGGCCAAGCGATCTTGCGTTGAGCGTTGGTTAATCCATTGAATTCTGCTATCTCGCGAGAACCAGGTTTCTTGGCGACGGGCATATTGGCGACTGGCCCGCTTGGTCTCCTCTCTCGCCTCATCCTCACTCATCTTTCCTTCGAGAAATTTAATAATTTGAGCATATCCCAGCGCTCTCTGTGCAGTTTTACCGGCGAGGATTCCAAGCTTGATCAACTCCTCCACCTCTGCAACAAACCCAGCGCTCCACATACGATCAACTCGAAGATCAATCCGTTCCTGTAAATTACTTCGATCCATAACTAATCCAAACTGTTGGGCACCCGGATAACGAACGCTCACGGGCAGATCTTTACTATCAACTCTTGGTAAATTTGCAGTAAATGGTTTACCCGTAATTTCGATGACCTCAAGAGCCCTCACCACTCTCCGTAAATTCTCCTTAGGGATAGCTAGCGCAGCAGCAGGATCGAGAGCGGAAAGCCGTTGATGCATTGCATCCTCGCCAATCTGTAACCCTTCCGCCAATAACTTAGCTCTAATTTCAGGATCGGTATCTGGGAAATGTAACTCATCCAAAAATGCTTTGATATACAGTCCAGTTCCACCAACAACAATAACGTTCTTTCCTTGAGCAAGAAGTTGATCACATTTTTCGCGAGAGCGTGATTGATACTCTGCAACCGAACTATCTTCACTCACCTCTAAAATGTCAATAAGATGATGAGCGATATCTGATCGCTCTGCCGTGGTTAGTTTTGCCGTTCCAATATCCATCCCTTTATAAAGTTGCATTGAATCAGCGCTGATAATCTCCCCATGCAGTATTTTGGCTAATTCAACCGCCAGCTCACTTTTGCCTGTTGCTGTTGCGCCAACAATGACAATTACTTTTGGCTCCATTTAGATGAGTTTTTCAGCTTTCACGGGGACCGGATTTCTCAAGGCAGGCATCCCCAGAAGAACACCGCTGGTCTGCGCCTCTTCTTTTCTCGCTTCAAATGCATCTCCACCTCTGGATTTTCTCCAAGCAATGGGAGCTCCCGATGCTAGGAGGTAGAAAGGTTTCGCATCAGAGATTTTCCCTGTAACAAAATCACCTGGTCTTATCCCCTCGCTATTATCAAAATCGAAGTGGATAAGACGAAAATCCTCACTTCTACCGCTTAATCGTTGCTGGTCTTTTCCTTCTTTCTCCATCACGAGAATTTCAAATTCTTTACCGATCGCCCGTTGATTCAGACGGAGCGAGATTGCAGATTGATGGGCATGGAGTCGGTCATAGCGTTCCTTGACCAGTTCAGCTGGAATCTGCTCCTCCATCTGCGCAGCTGGCGTCCCTGGTCGCTTGGAATATTGAAATGTGTAAGCGGCGCTAAATTCAGCGCGATCGCAGAGATCTAAAGTCGCTTGAAAATCCTCTTCACTCTCTCCAGGAAATCCAACGATGATGTCGGTAGTAATTGCCGCCTCTGGAATCGCCTCTCTTACTTTCTCTAATATGGTTAGATAACGAGAACGACGGTAGGACCTTCGCATCGCTTGCAAAATACGATCTGATCCTGATTGAAGTGGCATATGAAGATGTGGCATCACATTTTCCGTCTCCGCCATTGCCTCAATTACATCGTCGGTAAAATCCCGAGGATGAGGCGACATAAAGCGGATCCGATCAAGTCCTTCGATCTTGCCACACTCTCGTAATAACTTGGCAAATGCACCTGGCTCGCCAAGATCTACACCGTAGGCATTTACATTCTGGCCCAATAGCGTAATTTCATTAACGCCTTGATCAACTAAAACCTTTATCTCATTGAGGATATCTTTTGATGGACGATCTCGCTCGCGCCCTCGTAAAGCCGGAACGATACAGAAGGTGCAAGAGTTGTTACAACCAACTGAGATTGAGACCCAAGCTGCAAATGCTGAATGTCGACGAGCTGGCAGGGTTGAAGGGAAATGCTCAAGCGCCTCTTTTATCTCTAGTTGAGATTCTCCTTCAACTCGAGCACGCTCTAATAGGGTTGGTAGCGATCCAACATTATGTGTGCCAAAGACAGCATCTACATAAGGGGCCCGCTTTAATATCTCGCCCTGATCCTTCTGAGCAAGACATCCACCAATTGCTATCTGAAGCGATGGGTTATCGCGCTTTTTGGGTACAAGAAAACTTAACTGTCCATAAAGTTTATTATCTGCATTCTCTCTTACCGCGCAGGTATTGAAGA
>JAQCKU010000033.1 GCA_027592195.1 Actinomycetota bacterium | reverse complement strand
AAGGGCAACCCACTCAACAATTGAATCGGCTATAAGCGCTCCTACCCCCTCTATCTCAGCCAGTTCTTCACGACTTGCTCTCTGAATATTTTCGATGGAGCCAAATTTTTCAGCAAGTGATGTTGCCGCAGCAGGTCCCACATGGCGTATGGAGAGCGCAACAAGGATCCGCCAGAGCGCTTGGCTCTTTGCCCCTTCCAGAGCGTTGAGAAATTTCTCTGCGGTAAGTGAGAGCTCGCCATCTTTCTTTTTAAAGAAATCAATCTTTGCTAATTTTTCTTTATTGAGTGAGAAGAGATCACCTTCATCGATGATTTCACCACTTTCTAATAAAGCTGCCGCTGATTCATAACCCAGCACATCGATATCAAGAGCTGCTCGGGAGCCAATATAGAAAAGTCTTTCACGAAGCTGTGCAGGACAGCTTCGTGAATTAGGGCAGCGAATATCTACATCGCCAAGAGTTATCGCCTCTAATTTTGTTCCGCAATCTGGGCAATGCGATGGCATAGTGAAGGCGCGCTCGCTCCCATCCCTTTCTGAGAGGACTGGTCCAAGAATCTCTGGGATCACATCTCCAGCTTTTCGTAAAATAACAATATCGCCAATCAAGATTCCTTTTCGCTCAACCTCCTCCTGATTATGCAAAGTGGCATTGGTAACGGTAGATCCAGAGACGCGCACCGGTTCCATAAATGCATAGGGAGTAATCCGGCCAGTTCGTCCAACGCTGACATGAATATCTAAAAGCCGAGTTTTTACCTCCTCTGGGGGATATTTATAAGCGATAGCCCATTTAGGCGCCCTTGATGTAGCGCCGAGGCGATCTTGAAGCGCTCGCTCATTGACCTTAATCACTACCCCATCAATCTCATGTTCCAACTCATGGCGCTTTTTTAGATAACTTTCAATAAATTCAATGACAGCGCTCTGACTATCAAGAACTTGTAGATCTGCAGCTACCGGAAGCCCCCAAGATTTGAGAGCTTGATAAGAGCCATATTGAGTGGAGAATGGCGATAGATCTGCTCCATCGAGCGCTCCAACGCCATGGACAATCACTGCAAGCGGGCGCATCGCAGTTACTTTGGGATCTTTCTGTCGCAGAGAACCTGCGGCAGCGTTACGAGGATTGGCAAAGAGCGGCTTTCCACTCTCGCTTAATTCCCGATTGATCTGATCAAATGCTTTAAGTGGAAAGTAAACCTCTCCTCGCACCTCGATAACTTCTGGAATATTGGGAAATTTCTTACTTGGTTTCAGTTGAGTTGGAACGCTTTTCAAGGTTTTAATATTTACAGTCACATCTTCACCTGCGCTCCCATTGCCCCGGGTAAGGGCCCGCAGAAGAAGACCATCTTGATAAATTAAATTAATTGCAAGCCCATCAACTTTAACTTCGCAGAGCCAGCTCTTTTCTTCAGCTTTGACCTCTGATTGCAAACTCTGATCACTATTTTTTGCCAGCTCCTTATCAACTCGTTCAAACCACGAGTTGAGCTCCTGCTCATCAAATACATTATCTAGGCTCATCATCTTTTCAAGATGATCAAAAGTTTTAAAATGTGATGCAAGACCGCCGCCAACTTCTCTCGTCGGAGAATCTGGATCCGCATATTCTGGATATCGCTTTTCAAGTGATAAAAGCTGGTTCCAGAGCTGATCAAAATCTTGATCACTGATAATTGGCTTATCTTCAACGTAATATCGATATTGATGATCACGAATCTGCGCCCCTAATTGGGAGAGCTCTTCGATCACCTTCTCGATCTTCATCTTAATTCAATCCTTAATCTTGAGTTTGGCATCAGAGCGATCTATCGAGCTGATGCAACGGTTGCACTTCCTACGACGCGATCGCCATCATAAATAACAGCTCCCTGGCCTGGTGCAAGTCCAACAATGGGTTGATCACTTTCAATCAATAATATTGGTGAAGTATCTGATGAGATCTCTCGATGGACACTCCCTGAGTCAATGAGCTGATAGCTACAAGGGTAAGCAGCGCCATGTGCGCGGACTTGTACATAACCACGTGATTTTCCTACTGGAGCAGGTCCACACCAGATGACTTTTTCGCCTTCAATTGTGGTGATCGCAAGCGCCTCGCGCTCGCCCACAACTAAGGTATTGCTCTTTGGTTCTATCTTTAAAACATAGCGAGGTTTTCCATCATCGCGAGGGATCGTAAGATTTAAACCTCGCCGCTGTCCTATGGTGTAGGTGTAGGCGCCTTGATGTTGACCAAGAACATTTCCTGTCTCATCAACGATAGGTCCGCTCTCACTTCCCAATCGATCCCGTAACCATCCAGCATTATCACCAGATGGTACAAAACAGATGTCATGGCTATCAGGTTTATTGGCTACCAGGAGCCCTTTTGCTGCCGCTTCTTTACGGATATCTTCTTTGGCAGTATCACCTAAGGGAAAATGGGCTCCTGTTAATTGATCTTGATTGAGAACGGCAAGTACATATGATTGATCTTTGCCGGGATCAATTCCTCGATACATCGCACGGATTTTCTCTCCGTTGATCTCAACTTCTTTCATGATTGCATAATGTCCTGTTACAACGCCATCAAATCCCATAGCGCGAGCCCGATCAAGTACCGCTGCAAATTTAATCTTCTCATTACATCGTAGGCATGGATTGGGGGTACGCCCTTGGGCATATTCATCGAGAAAATTTTCTACAACGGCCTCATGGAATTCATCTGACATATCCCAGATATAAAACGGGATACCTATTAAATCAGCTGCGCGCCTGGCATCATGAGAATCCTCTACCGTGCAGCAACCACGAGCCCCTGATCGATATTTTTGTGGATTTTTTGCCAAGGCAAGATGTACGCCAATGACATCATGGCCTGCTGCCTTTGCTCTCGAGGCAGCAACTGCTGAATCAACGCCACCACTCATCGCTGCAATGAGCTTCATCTCTTACCTGCCCGTTCAGTAAGTAAAAACGCTGCCTGAGCGCGTTTAATAACCGCTGGCGCTGCCTCAAAAAATTCATCTATATCGGCAAAATCATTTGATTGGTTGAGTGAGAAGCGAAGAGTAGCGCGAGCGCTTGCTTCATTTAAACCTAGGGCAAGGAGAACATGGCTTGGTTGAGCTAAACCTTGGCTACATGCTGAACCTGTTGAACATGCAATCCCCTCGTTATCAAAAAGAAGTAGCGAGGTTTCATTTTTTGTCTGAGGAAAGGTAACGCTAATAATTCCTGGCGCATCACCACGACCATTTATTGTGGCGCTAGGAAAGTGCTCCGCTACTTTCTCAAGGAAATAAGTGCGAAGTTTTAGAAGCTTAGCTCTATTTTCTTCTAACGTTGCGATTGATTGCGTTAGCGCTGTTGCGAAGGCGACAATTCCTGGAGCATTGAGAGTTCCTGATCGAATATCTCTCTCCTGTCCGCCACCATGCAGAATCGGTGTAATCTCCAGAGCTTTCTTTAATAGTAATGCGCCAACTCCTAGTGGACCACCTACTTTATGTGCAGATAGCGCTACGCTGATAGCGCCAGATTCTTCAAAATTAAAATCTACTTTTCCAATACTTTGTACTGCATCATAGTGGACTGGAATTTCACCAGAGATCTGCTTTATCGCTTCCACCTCATCAGGGCTGAGCGAGGTTCCAATTTCATTATTGGTATAGAGAATTGCAATAAAAGAAATATCATCGCCATGTTCTCTGACAATTTTTTGAAGCGATGAGAGATTTAGGGAACCATCTGCTGCAATCTCAATATAAGAAATCTCTGCCCCTTCATGTTCAGCCAACCAATGGATCGGGTCATGAACGGCATGATGCTCCACCTTTGTTGTTACGATAATTTTTTTAGGCGCCCTACTCCAGAAGAGGCCTTTGATCGCGGAGTTATTAGCTTCGGTTCCCGATCCGGTAAAGATCACTTCACTAGCTTGCGCTGATACTGCAGCAGCGATCGCCTCTCTTGCTATCTCGAGATCGCCTCTAATTGCCTGTCCAAAACCATGAAGACTTGAGGGATTGCCAACTTTCTTTGCCTGAGCGGAAAAGTCTCTCAGCGCATCTTCCGAGATAGGAGTTGTCGCAGCATGATCAAAGTAAATAGTGCGAGCCATGAGATCAGTCTAGAGAGTCGACCGGTTTCGGGCCGGTTTCAGGAGCAGTTAGCTCTTGCGACCAGCCAGGCTCTTGCTCGCCTGAGGTAAAACTTTAAAGAGATCGCCCACGACGCCAAAGTCTGCAACTTCAAAGATCGGCGCCTCTGGGTCCTTATTGATCGCAACAATAGTTTTACTGGTCTGCATCCCAGCTCGATGTTGTATCGCACCAGAAATTCCACAGGCGAGATAGAGCTGTGGGCTTACCGTCTTACCGGTCTGGCCCACTTGATGAGTATGTGGATACCAACCTGCATCTGTTGCTGCACGGGATGCGCCAACTGCTGCGCCGAGTAGATCTGCCAACTCTTCCACTGGAGCAAAATCACCATTGGTGCCTCTGCCACCGGAGATAACAATTTTTGCTTCAGTCAACTCTGGTCGTCCACCTTTTACCGCAGCTTCTGAGGAGAGGACTTGAGCTAGCTTTGATCGATCACTTGCAGTGAAAGAAATTTTCTCAACGACCGGTTCACTCTCATCGTAGCTTGGATCAATGGAACTAGGTCGAATTGTGATAATTGCCGTTGGGGTTGTTACCTCAGCGAGCACAGAGAAAGATCCACCAAAAACTGATTGAGTACTTTTTCGAGAGCTATCAAGATCAATCGCATCCGTTATCAAGCCGCTATCGGTTGCAATTGCAACGCGTCCTGCGATCTCTTTTCCTCGCGATGAAGAAGCAATCAAGAACGCTTTTGGTGAGAGCGCTTTTACCTGGGCAGATAGCGCCTCTGAGATGGCAGCCAATGAATAATTTGCAAAATCATCTGATTCGATAAGAATTACTTTATTAAGAGCAATCTTTGATGCTTCTGCCAAAAGTGCATCACCTTGGCCGCTTCCGGCAAGAATCAGCCCAGTTACGCCACCTAACCGTTCTGCAAAGGTAGCTAGCTCTCCAGCGCTCTTTCCAATCTGGCCAGCTGCATGATCAATAAGGATCAACGCGCTCATACCAACCTCTTCTCAAGAAGATAATCAACCAGGGTATTTCCCGCTTCGCCACCATCTTCGATCTTTACACCCTTTTCACGGGCAGCCCTCGCTGTTGCACTTTCGACAACGCTCCATGCCGCGCTCTTTCCAACATCTGCTCCACTTAATCCAAGATCTGCGAGAGATTTATTATCAATCACTTTCTTTTTTGCCGCCATAATTCCTTTAAAAGATGGGTATCTCGGTTCATTTATTTTTTCAATAACTCCAACTACTGCAGGAAATTTTGCTTTCATTTTCTCTACACCAAATTCTGTGCTCCGATCAATCTCAATTTCTTGACCGGTTTCATCAACACGGACTGCGCCAGCAAAAGTTAATTGCGCCCATCCAAGGCGCTCAGCAAGCATTGCAGGGATAACGCTCATTCGAGCATCTGTTGATTCAGTGCCGCAGAAAACAAGATCGAAACCGCCAGCAGAAATTGTTGCTGCCAAGACTTTTGATGTTGCTAAAGCATCACTGCCTGCTAAAGCCGGATCTGTTATCAAGATTGCATCATCTGCTCCCATAGAGAGACCTTTTCGTAGCGCCTCACTTGCGCGATCTGGCCCCATGGAAATCAAAGTGACGGTATGAATTGGAGCGCCAGCTGCTTCATTAAGCGGCTCCGCAATGGCGAGCGCTTCCTCTATGGCATATTCATCAAGATCATTAAGAACTGCATCAACGCCATCGCGATCGAGTTTTCCATCGATCATCTTTTTTTCAGCCCAAGAATCGGGAACCTGTTTTACGCAGACAGCGATCTTCATAGCCCCTATGTTACTCACCAGTCACATAGCCTTTCCAATTGAATTTGAGCAGATAAAGGGGCGAGTTTGGGAAAGTAAGAAATTACCCTTTTGATCAGAGCTGGTACTGGAAGGTAACCAGATCTCCAACCTTTACACTCGCGCCTATGCTCGCAGTCGTTGCCCCAGGTCAAGGTGGACAGTTTCCAGGGATGTTATCTGCCTGGTTGGAACTTCCCAAGGTGGCCGATCTCTTGGGATGGTGGTCTGCAGTCGCTGACTTGGATCTGATACATCTAGGCACCAAGGCCGGGGCAGATGAAATTCGAGATACTGCACATGCTCAACCGCTGATCGTGGCAAATAGTCTCATTGCCGGGCTTGCGATCTTTCCCCATCCATCTGATGCGGTCGGAAAAGTTTCAGTTATGGCAGGCCATTCCGTTGGTGAGATTACCGCCGCTGCTGCATCGCGTGCGATCACTGCAGAGAGCGCGATGGTCTTAGTCCGCGAGCGCGGGCGCGCAATGGCAAGGGCTTCGGCAGAGGTAGCAACTGGGATGTCAGCGATTATCGGTGGCGATCGCGAACTGGTTTTAAAGAGACTACATGAATTGAATCTAATCGCAGCCAATGAGAATGGGGCAGGCCAGATCGTTGCAGCGGGAAAAATAGAGAATTTGAAAAAACTCTCAGAAAACCCCCCTGAAGGTGGACGGGTAAGGGCGCTTGAAGTTGCTGGAGCATTTCATAGTGAATTTATGTCATCTGCTGTGCACTCACTTGCTCGACTCGCTTCATCGGTGAGCGTTCGTGATCCTTGGGCAAAGGTAATCTCAAATAAGGATGGCGCCGTTGTTCATCACGGTAGAGAGTTAATCAATCGAATTGTTGGACAGATTGCCAATCCAGTTCGTTGGGATCGATGTATGCAGACCTTGATTGATCTTGGCGTTACTGGAGTTATCGAAGTGGCGCCAGCAGGAACTCTGACTGGTTTATTAAAACGGGTAGCTCCTCAGATCGAATCTCTTGCGCTAAAAACTCCTGATGATCTTGATTTGGCAAAAGAGCTGATCGCGCGACATAGCTCGAGTGATTCACTCTCCAATGAACCAACTTGGAGGTTGATCGTCTCACCATTTACCGGACACGTTGAAATTGATGGCGACCCAGATGAATTATTAGGTCGAGATCTTGCACCGGGAGAGGTAATCGGTAGAGTTGCAAATCGCAGCGAGAGCGTTGAATTAAAGAGCCAGTATGGCGGCACAATTATTGAGTTTCTCGTAGAAAATGGCGATCCGGTTGCGCCAGGTCAACCCGTGATGAGGATTCACCCATTGGCTGAGATAGCAGTGGGAGAATTTCCAGAAAGTGATAACCCGGCCGGAGCGAGGAGTTAATTTCATGGCGCTCTCCTTCACAACCCCCAATCAACATTCACGTATTTATTCTGTGGGCGCTTACCGTCCAGAGCGGATTGTTTCTAACTCTGAAATTGTTGATCAGATTGATTCAAGCGATGAATGGATAAGAGAGCGTTCTGGAATCCAATCGCGACGTTTTGCAGGTAAAGATGAGAGCGTCATCTTTATGGCAAAGCAAGCATCGCTGCAAGCGCTCGAGCGGGCAGGAATATCTGCCCAAGAATTAGATGCCGTCATTCTTGCAACGATCAGTTATCCCTATCAAACTCCGAGTGGAGCGACAGAACTTTTACAAGAGTTAGGTGCGCCCAAACCTGCAGCCTTTGATATCTCTGCCGCCTGCGCAGGTTTTTGTTATGGCGTAGGAATGGCAGCTGATTTAATTCGATCTGGAACTGCGCGATATGTGCTTGTTGTGGGAGTAGAGAGACTCTCTGATTACACCGATGAGAACGATCGAGGAACTGCTTTTATCTTTGCTGATGGAGCAGGGGCAGTTGTTATTGGCCCAAGCGTTGAAGCTGGAATCGGCCCAATGGTCTGGGGATCTGATGCAGATAATCGAGATGCAATTCTTCTCGAACCGTCTTGGCTCGAGATTAAAGAAGGTAGCGAGAAAAAGTGGCCAGATATCTCGATGGTTGGTCAGAAAGTTTTTCGTTGGGCAGTATTTGAAATGGCCCCAATTGCAGTTGAAGCGATGGAGAAGGCCGGAGTCACGGCAGATACCCTGGGAGCATTTATCCCCCATCAAGCTAATATTCGAATTATTGAAGCGATGGCTAAGGCGATGAAGCTTCCTGAGAGCGTAGCTATCGCCGAAGATGTCAGATTAGCTGGAAATACCTCCGCTGCCTCAATCCCATTGGCAATGGATGCGCTTTTGCAGCAGCGGCCAGATCTTCACGGTAAAAGCGCACTTATGATTGGGTTTGGCGCCGGTCTTGTCTACGCTGGGCAAGTTGCACTCCTGCCACCCCTACCCACCTCATCCAGATAGTTGATCTCTCTATGAGAAGAGAACAATAGATAAGAAAAGAAACGAAAGGGAAAACATGTCAGTAACAGAAGATCAAATCCTCCAAGGTCTCAAGGAAATTCTTGAGGAGATTGCCGGCGTTGCTCCTGCAGATGTAGCAGCAGGTAAGAGCTTTACCGATGATCTTGACGTTGATTCATTATCCATGGTTGAGGTCGTTGTTGCAGCTGAAGAGCGCTTCAATGTAAAAATTCCTGATGATGCTGTCTCTGAGCTTGTCACAGTACAAGATGCTGTTAGCTTTATTGCAAAGGCTTCTTCTTAAATAACTTTACTGAAAAGTGCTCCACAAAATTTCAAGTGGAGAATTGAAGTTAAAAGTTTTGCTAGGAGAATAGGAAGAGATCGATGTCAAAGCGCCGCGTTGTTGTAACTGGTTTAGGATCCACAAATCCACTAGGTCCCGATGTTGAGACCTCTTGGCGCGCACTCCTTGCTGGTGAATCCGGCGTTAAGACCATTGATTTTCCTTGGGTTGCAGATCTGCCAGTATCTATCGCCGCACCTGTAAAAGTTGATCCGAGTGAAGTTCTAGAACGTGTAGAACTTCGTAAACTCGATCGTGGTGAAGCTTTCGCTCTCATCTCTGCTAGGCAGGCGTGGAAAGATGCGCTCTCTCCAGATGTTGATAAGAAGCGCCTCGGAGTTGTGATCGCATCGGGAATTGGTGGCGTCACAACTCTTATTGATCAATACGATATCTGGCGGACAAAGGGAGCAAGATCGGTCAGCCCCCATACCGTTCCCATGTTGATGCCTAATGGCCCAGCAGCTCACGTTGCCCTCGAACTTGGCGCACGAGCGGGTGTTCACACTCCCGTGAGCGCCTGCGCATCTGGAGCAGAGGCGATTGGCTATGCCTTTGAAATGATTCGAAATTCGCGCGCCGATATTGTTCTTGCCGGCGGCGTCGAAGCAGCAATTCATCCTCTCCCCATCGCAGCATTTGCATCGATGAAAGCGCTCTCAACCAGAAATGAAGATCCCAGCGCAGCCTCTCGTCCCTATGATCTCGATCGCGATGGCTTTGTTCTCGGCGAAGGCGGGGCAGTTCTCGTTCTCGAGGAGTATGGCTCTGCCAAAGCTCGTGGCGCAAAGATCTACTGTGAAATTCTTGGCCAAGGAATTACCTCGGATGGATATCACATCGCCGCCCCTGATCCAGAAGGAGATGGAGTGAGACGAGCAGTTCAGTTAGCGCTGCAAGATGCTGGAATTACCAATAAAGATGTCTCACATATTAACGCCCATGCCACCTCTACCCCTGCCGGAGATATTGCAGAGGCAGGTGCGCTAGAGACAGCGCTCGGAAATCATTACGATCAAGTGGCAGTCTCTGCAACCAAATCCATGACCGGCCATCTCTTAGGTGGAGCTGGCGCGATTGAATCTATTTTTTGCGCTCTCGCAGTATCAGAGCAGATAGCCCCACCGACAATGAATATCGATCAACTGGATCCAGCAATTAACCTAGATGTAGTTAGAGATAAGCCACGAGAATTAACTGGTGAGAAAATCATTGCGCTCAATGATTCTTTTGGATTTGGCGGACATAACATAGTTCTGGTTTTTGGATCTATCTAATGGCAGAAGAGTTGAGCGAACAAGAACTTCGTAACCCATATCTTCGTATTGAAAAATTACTTGATCCTGGATCTATGGTCTTGTTATCTGAAGAAGATGAATCAGGAATGTTGGCAGCCTATGGAAAAATTAAAGGTGTTGTAACAACTATTTTTGCAAGTAATGCCATTATCCAAGGTGGCGCTATGGGTGATGCTGGGGCAACTGTTATCTGCGCGGCATATCAATATGCACTTGAGAATAAGACTCCGATCGTTGGAATCTGGCACTCAGGTGGCGCCAGATTGCGCGAGGGAGTTCTCTCGCTCCATGCCTTTGGCCGAGTTTTTCAATCAATGATCACTGCTAGTGGAAAAATTCCACAACTCTCTCTCGTTCTCGGTCCAGCAGCTGGTGGCGGCGCCTATGGACCTGCCTTAACCGATCTCATTGTTTTAGGACCAGAAGGTCGAATTTTTGTTACGGGACCTGAGGTTGTAAAGAGCGTAACTGGTGAGAGCGTTGATATGGCTCGCTTAGGTGGACCTGAACCACACGGTCGGCGAAGTGGCGTCGTACATGTTGTCGCTGACGATGAGAGCTCTGCCTATCAATCTATTCGCGATCTGGTCACGCTCTTAGGTGATCAAGGAGAGTTGGTAGAAAATTTAGAAGAGGTTGATCTTGCTTCACTTCTTCCTGAATCTAATAAACGGGCATACGATATTCATCCACTCATTAATGGACTTCTCGATCAAGGCTGTGAGCAGATTGAGCTCTTTCCTAAATGGGCGCCAAATATTGTGATCTCACTTGGCCGCCTTGGTGGGCGAACGGTCGGAATTGTTGCAAATAATCCCTTGCGCCTTGGTGGCTGTCTTGACTCCTCCTCTGCAGAGAAAGCATCACGTTTTGTCAGAATGTGTGATGCGCTCGGTGTACCACTCATCGTTATCGTTGATGTTCCTGGTTATCTACCGGGAGTTGGACAAGAGTGGGATGGCGTCGTTAGACGTGGAGCTAAATTACTCCATGCATTCGGTGAATCTGTAGTACCGCGCATCACCTTGGTAACGAGAAAAGCGTATGGCGGTGCATATATCGCTATGAATTCACGATCACTTGGCGCGACAAAAGTTTTCGCTTGGCCGCAAGCTGAAGTTGCGGTGATGGGCGCGGTCGCTGCTATCCGCATTTTGCACCGGAGAAAACTTTCAGAGGTGGCTCCTGAGCAGCGCGAGAGTATGGAGATCGAGCTAGCTGCAGAGCATGAACAGATTTCAGGTGGAGTATCGCGCGCTATCGAAATTGGCGTAGTAGATGAAATTATTCAACCAAGTGCAACCCGCTCAAAGATTGTCGCTGCGATATTGGCAGCGCCACAACTGCGCGGCTTACATGGAAATATCCCGCTGTAAAAACCCTAGGTGAAGGCCACTTCTTCGACTCTGGGGATCGGCCATCAAAGCGATACTTTTCAAGAGCTAGAAGATCTGATCTGACTTAAATGAGCCCCATGGCAAGGGCCACCGCCAAAATCAGAGCTGGGATTGAGAACGCTGGCCCAGATTTACGCGAGATTTCTCATTTCTATTGATCAATGACCTTCCCTCAGATTGTCATGGGTCTCAACCATGGCTAGAGCCTTCGATTTAGGCGGGTAGACTTTGGCCTAGTCCAACGCTTATCAGTACCGGCTTGTTTGCTTTCGCATAAAATCGGTTTAGCTGTAAAACGGAACGACTGACGCCTTCAGAATGTGAAGTCGTCCAAACCGAAAGAAAGTAAAAGGAAAATAATGGCAACAGGTACAGTTAAGTGGTTCAACTCCGAAAAAGGTTTTGGATTTATTGCAGTTGATGGTGGCGGACAAGATGTATTCGTACATTACTCAGCTATCCAAGGCAATGGTTACAAAAGCCTCAACGAAGGTCAGTCAGTGACATTTGAAGTTGTCCAAGGTCCTAAGGGTCCTCAGGCAGATGCAGTAGTCCCTAACTAACAACCAACCTGTCAAGAATGGCCCTGATTTATTTCAGGGCCATTCTTTTTTTCATTAATCGTTTAACAGCTTTACTAGGTGAGAGATCTTCACCCACTTGCCAAGCTTGAAGGTATTTATAAGGTGAGATCACTCCCCGTCTAATTAACCAATTATTATTTTCAGTTGGCCATGAAATTCCGTAATGAAGATGTGGTGGCGTACCTCGAGCGCTCCCTGAAGTTCCAATTTTTCCCAGATACCGTCCTGCCTTGACCCGAACTCCCACCTCAAGCTTTTTGGAAACTTTTGCTAGGTGAGATCCGTAATAGCGGACCCCATCATCGCCAAGTAGCGATACAAAGAGACCGCCTCGAGTTTCGCCAAGATTTTCTCGCCCGCTCCAGAGGTCCACGCGTGAGAGTTCATCAATAATTCCAGAAGTTGTAGCAACAAATCGACAGCCTTTTGCTGAAAAAATATCACTTGCTGGGTAATCATGGTGATACTGGCCATATTTAACTTCGCACCCTGCAACTGGGAAATAATATTTCTGCTCGGCAGATTCCACCTCATTGGCTATAACTGGTTGCACTATAACTGGTTGAAGAAGAGCAGAAGCTAGAAGAAGTGAGATGAAAATAGCTGATGGAGTATTAACTACTTTCAGCAGAGAAAATCTAGCCATTCTCAAACTCCTCCATTTGATCTTATCTACCTTGTAAAAATCCAAAATATCTAAAGATTTATTTATTGAATCTTAATGCGTTGCGATCTAATTTCGCAGTTACCATCATATGTGGCACGGTTAAAGCCCAAATCACCACTAGTAAATTCCAAAGAAAGGCATCAGAGAAATTATCATTACCGAGTACAACTAAAGCTGCCGCAACAACAATCGTTCCAATTAAGGCTGGTAGCCCTGGGATCACTGCGCTCAGAAGGGCTTTCCCACTCTTATTCTCACCATAAGCGCTCTGAGATTTTTTCAAATTGAGGGTGAGGCGTGCTGTGTGGCGAAGTGCATGCCAGAGACCAAAATAAATAGCAAAGGCGATCAAGGGCGGTGTGATCGTAGCTAAAGCTAGAAGCAAGGTGAGATCTAGCGCATCTCGATACCTTCTCCAAAAGATTTGAGCGATGATGGCAAATAGGTAGAGAAGTAGTGCTGCGCTATAAAAAGAGTTGGCATATCCGCCATCCCAATTAATAAGATCTGGGTTAACCTCTGCCAACGCCCCCGCGCTCTCGCTACTAGAGAGTGGAATTATTACCGGGAT
>JAQCKU010000032.1 GCA_027592195.1 Actinomycetota bacterium | reverse complement strand
CCCGGTGATTAAGAGTCACCTGCTCTACCAACTGAGCTAACAACCCGAGAAGCTGATTTGGCGATCGGTCTCCACCTGCCGCTAAACCTCGGCAGACTATAGCGGGTGAGTAGGGCCTGCCCAATTCACATTACCGCTACTCATTTCTCTGGATTTTCGGCAAATTTTGGGTAGCAATCTGGATCTGGCTCTTCTAGAAATCAGAGGTTTTTTGAGTTATTGAGTAAAGGCCAGGGATGTATCTTCCTTAGGTATCTGCCAAATTCCTACCAAGCTCTCTATTGAGTAGCGGATTGAGTAACGGATTGAGTAACGGATTGAGTAACGGATTTCTGGCGAGGGCAGCACCAAGATGATTTCCTCAAAAAATGAGGAAAATAAATCATGAAAATCATACTCTTTTTACTTGCTATTGATCTTTCAAAAGGTTGAAGTATTACTGAGAAAAGCTCGTGATCCCTCACAATTTTGTCGCGATCAATTTAGATTTCTCTCAAGCTTACCTGTAGCTATTGACATGAGGATGCTTCAAGATGATTCTACTTACATGATAAATATTGGTTTAAATACTTTGTTAATTGAAGATAGCTCTCAAGATTTAGAATTAATTCACCGTTCAATATCAGATCTTGGATTAACTTTAAAAAATATTAATATAAAAAATGATGTTCTTTCTTATATGAATTTAATTTCGTTTAGCTTAGTTTTAATCAACCTTAAAAAGGGAAATAGTGAGGCGATCTCCTTAACTAGATTAATCCGAAACGCATCGGACATTCCAATAATTGTAATACTTGATCGAGATTCATCGCTAAGTGAAGATCAAGCTCTGGCAGTTGGTGCGAATGATTACATTCAACGTCCTATCAATATGCAGTTCTTGACTTTACGTATTGATCAAAATGTAAGTCGATTCCAAGGGGTTCGCCTGATTAAAGAACCATTAATGAAATATAAAGAACTTACAATGGATCTAGATTTATATGAGTTCTGGGTTAATAATCAATTAACACCACTGACGAGAACTGAATTTGAACTGATGAAGTATTTTCTCTCTGGCCCAGAGCAAGTATTAACGAGAAGACAGATAATTTTGCAGGTAGATTTAACAGATCATGGTGGTGTTGATCATTTACTTGATACCCATCTCTCGAGGATTCGAGGAAAAATTCGAAAAGCTGGAGGATCGGATTACCTCTTTGCAGTCCGGGGAGTAGGAATTAGATTGGCTCATCCTCCGATAGCCAGTAGCGCATTTATCCAGCGAGAGGCCGTTGCGATTCAATAAATTTGAATAGCTCTGAAAATAGCTCTCAATAGATCTCAGATATAAAAATGGGGTGAGCGACGGGGCTTGAACCCGCGACATCCCGGACCACAACCGGGTGCTCTACCAGCTGAGCTACGCCCACCATAACTTGGTGTTATTTAGTTTTTTCCTGCTTATTTAACTTAGCTAGAAATTGTACCGCTAGATCCATCCTTAAATATTGTCGTTCGATAGTGGACCAATTCTGCGATGGAATCTTGGATATCGGCTAAAGCGCGGTGATTTCCAGTCTTTTCAGGGGCAGTGAAGTAAGCCTTGGGATACCACCTTCGCGCTAGCTCCTTAATCGAAGAAACATCAATGGTTCGATAATGAATAAATTGATGAAGCTCTGGCATATCGCGAGCGATGAAATTGCGATCCATGCCCACTGTATTTCCCGCCAGAGGGGATTTTCCTGGCTCGCAATGCTGGCGAAGATATTGAAGGACCTGCTCCTGCGCCATCTCTAACGAAAGCCCATCTGGAATCTCTTCGAGAAGGCCCGATTCTTGGTGCATATTCCGGACAAAATCGCCCATCTGCTCTAGTTGTTCATCACTTGCTTTAATTACAACGCTAACCCCATCACCCAGGAGATTGAGTTCTGAATCAGTGACCAAGACCCCAATCTCGACCAGAGCATCCTTTTCCAGGAAGAGGCCAGTCATTTCGCAATCCATCCATATGATATTTGGGGTCTTACTCTCTGAACTCACCTGCCAACTCTATTGGCAAACCAGTCGTTAATGAGGTGAAACTTTGATGGATTGTTCACTCTCTGTTCACTTTCTGGGCTGACTCTGTTCACTCCCGATCGATTAGCTCCAGCTACCTGAAGCCAATCGCTCAGCGAAACAACTGGATATAGGTTCACACAACGCGCCTTAATGAAAGGGATTATATTTATGATGAGTACAAAAGGAAAGGCAATACGAGCAGTAGTTGCTCTATTTATGCTTTCTTCTTTGTTTACAGCGCCAGCATTTGGTTCTGCGAAAAAAGAGTTTCCAGTAGTAAATTTGAAGGAATGTGGCACTCGAAACCAGATCGCTGACGGCAAAGATGGCCGCCAATATAAGTGCAGCATCTCTGCAGGTGGACTCAGATGGAAGCGAACCGGACTGAAAGCTGGAGCTTCTCAGGGTTCATCAGCTTCCGCAGCTGATACCGCAAAATATGCCAACGTTTCTGGATCCATTGCAATTGATGGATCAAGCACAGTAGGACCTTTGACTGGTGTTGCAGCTGAAGAATTCCAAAAGGTTTCTAAGACTCGTGTCACTGTTGGTATTTCAGGAACAGGTGGCGGTGCCACACGTTTCTGCAACGGTGAGATTGATATTGCAAATGCATCAACTCCTTACAACGAAAAACAACGAGCTCTCTGTGAGAGCAAGGGTGTGAAGTTCACCGAACTCCGTGTTGCAACGGATGCGCTGACAGTTGTTATCAACAAAAGAAATAACTGGGCAAAATGTTTAACAGTTGCTCAATTGAAGCGAGTATGGCAACCAGGTAGCAAGATTCAATATTGGAGCCAACTTGATAGGAGTTTCCCACGTTTGAAGATGCCACTATTTGGTGCTGGCACTGACTCAGGAACATTTGAGTACTTCACCGAATCAATTAATGGCAAGCCAGCACGTCGCTCACGCGTTGATTACACCCCAACAGAAGATGACAATGTCACTGTGAACGGTGTTAAGCGCTCACGAGGTGCTATGGGTTACTACGGTTTCTCCTACTGGCGCGAAAATACAGATATCAACAAGGCGCTTCAAATTGATGGTGGCAAGGGTTGCACATCTCCAAGCCTTGAAGCCGTGCTTGATGGTACATACACTCCGCTAGCTAGACCACTCTTGATCTATGTAAATAACGCAAAAGTGAAGTCCAACAATGCGATTATTCCGTTCTTGGAGTTCTACGCTGCGCAATTGGATGATCTCTCACAGCGAGCAAAGTTTTTACCTTTGACCGCTCCTCAGAAGAAAAAACTGAACGACGAGATCGCCGTTCTTAAGGCCAAATAAGATAAGGCAACCTCGATAGGGTAAGGATTTCAGGGCTAGCGCCAAAGCAAAACTGGCGCTAGCCCTGAAAATTCCAAGATAAATAAAGTAGATTATGAAGTAGATGAGGTATTGCTAAGGAGAAGAACGAATGGGTGAAGTGAAAGTAGATACGAGATCAATCAGTCTTTCACCCGCCCCACACCTTAAGAGAAGGCTAGCTACTCAAAACTTCTTTAGTAAAATTATGTTGGTTGCAACTGCGATCTCGGTCCTGGTAACTTTTGGGATAGTGGCATCACTGGTACCAACTGCGTTTACAACTTTGAAAAATATTGGGACCAGCATTATTGGCCTGACGTGGGCGCCACTCTTTGAGCCAGCGCAGTATGGAATTGCCCCGCTATTAACTGGAACTTTTTTTGTCGTAATAATCGGTATGTTTGTTGCGGTACCGATCGGCTTAGCATCTGCGATATTTTTAAGTGATTATGCAAGCTTTAATCTTCGAAGAATTGTAAAACCGATCCTTGAAATTTTGGCTGGTATCCCAACTGTGGTCTTGGGCCTCTTTGGACTTTATGTGATCAATCCAGAGTTTGTTGAAAAATATTGGCCGATTGGTGAGCCGATTGCCTACACCGCGCTCGGTGCGGGTTTTATGACTGGAATATTAATTGTCCCGATCATTGCTTCAGTTGCCGATGATGCCCTCTCTGCAGTTCCCCGTGCTATGCGTGAGGCTGCTTATGCGCTAGGTGCAACTCGTCGTGAAGTGGCTACTAAAGTAGTTTTTAACGCAGGCCTATCTGGTGTTGTAGCAGCCTTGATTCTAGCTTTTGCTCGGGCATTTGGAGAGACCACTATTGCCCTCATGGTTGCAGGAAGTTTCCCAAAGCTCACCGCTAACTTGGGAGATCCGATGATGACGATGTCAGCCTTTATTGGCTTTGCAGGTATTGGTGATGCGGAGGTCGGATCGGTCGCCTACAACACGATCTTTTTAATTGGTGCGATTCTCTTCACAGTCACTCTGATCTTTAATATTTTAGGAAACCGCTTTATTGCAAAATATAGAGAGGCCTACGAGTAAATATGTCACAGACGATATCCCTCAAGAAGCAGATCTCCATCCGTCGAGTCCTCATTGATGCTGCCTTTAGAACCTTTCTTTACTTTAGTATATTCACCGCCCTTGGAATGATTTTCTGGGTTGTTAGCCGTCTCTGGAGTGATGCGGGTTGGTTGCTATCGTGGGATCTCATTACAAATTATCCTTCCTACAACATTGATGATGCAGGATTTCAATCACCATTAGTTGGATCGCTCTGGGTAGTTGGCTTTGCAACGCTGATGGCACTTCCGACAGGTGTTCTTACCGCCCTCTATCTTGAGCATTTTGCCGGCAAGAGCAATAAGTTAACGCGGTTAATCGAACTCAATGTCCAGAATTTGGCGGGAGTTCCAGCAGTTGTTTTCGGACTTATTGGACTTGCTTTCATTGTCCGTGGTTTTGTTAAATGGGGATTTACTGTGGGGTCGGCAGCAGTTGTGATCGCCATGTTGATTCTGCCGGTGATTATTATTGTTTCAAGAGAGGCGATTAGATCGGTTCCGCCTTCCTATAAAGAAGGCGCTCTGGCACTCGGTGCGACCAACTGGCAGGCAGTCTGGCGCTTAGTTCTTCCTAGCGCTATCCCAGGTACTGCAACCGGATCTATTTTGGCGATCTCTCGCGCTATCGGTGAATCGGCTCCGCTACTTCTTCTAGGCGCGCTCTCCTTTGTGACCTTCAATCCAACAGGTCTTGATAGTCCATTTACCATCATGCCGCTAACTATTTTTAAATATGCTTCAGATTCTCGTGAGGAATATCAAATTCTTGCAAGCGCTGGAAGCCTGATCCTCGTAGCAGTTCTCTTCACACTTAATCTCACCGCAATTTTGCTAAGAGATTTTGCAACCAGAAAGCGAAATGTCTGATGATCAATCAAGCTAAGAAGGTTACGACAAACAATCCCTCGCAATCCATTGAGAAAGGCAAGACCGCCATGAATAATCAGGTAAGTGAAGGTGCGAGTGCGCCACTAAGTAAGCCACAATTCATAGATCCGGTCTTCACACTCAAAGATGTATCAGTCTCTTATGGCAAATTTGTTGCCGTCACTGATGTCAACCTTGAAATTCCAAGTAAAGATATAACAGCTTTTATCGGCCCGTCAGGCTGTGGTAAATCAACGCTCCTTCGAGTATTTAACCGAACCAATGACCTCATCCCTGGCGCAAAGGTAAATGGAACAGTTCTTTACCATGATGCCAATCTCTATGATTCTGATGCCAGCGCGGTGGAGGTTCGCCGCCGAATCGGAATGGTTTTTCAAAAACCCAATCCATTTCCTAAATCAATTTATGAGAATGTTGCATTCGGTCCAAAAGTAAATGGTCGACCAAAGAAATCAGAACTCGATGATATTGTAGAAAAATCACTCCGAGGAGCTGCGCTCTGGGATGAAGTAAAAGATCGACTCAAAGATTCTGCTCTAGGTCTTTCAGGTGGACAGCAACAACGCCTCTGTATCGCTCGATCCCTTGCTGTGGAGCCAGATGTGGTTCTTATGGATGAGCCTTGCTCTGCGTTAGATCCGATTGCAACTCTTCGAATTGAAGAGCTGATGTTGGAGCTTAAGAAGGAGTACACCATTGTTATCGTCACCCACAATATGCAACAGGCAGCGCGTGTTAGTTCCTACACTGCATATTTCGTTACCGAAGTGAATCCACTTGGCGATTTGCGAACTGGAAAACTTGTGGAATTTGATGAGACGACAAAAATCTTTAATAACCCTGCAAACCCTCAGACAGAGGCGTATGTAACAGGAAAGATGGGCTAGCCGAACAAAGTCCATCAAAGGGATTCGGGTTGTCTTGAGGGAGACAGCCCGAATTTTTTTTCCTCAGATACAAATCTGGTGCATCAACTCTAAAAAATCGAGAATCGAAATTCGAGCTCTATTTTCTGGCCAAAGATTCTGGTGAAAATGAGTCCTATCAATGCGCGCCTGGCAGGAATCGAACCTGCGACAACCCGCTTAGAAGGCGGGTGCTCTATCCGACTGAGCTACAGGCGCATGTGCTACTAAGTGACTAATTCTACGGTCTGATTGGAAGGATCATTCCGTTATCTCACCGAGAGTAGAGATAGGGTTTCCCATCATGGCAGAGTTCATATATACGATGAAAAAAGCGCGAAAAGCGCATGGCGATAAAGTCATTCTTGATGATGTGACGATCATGTTCTATCCCGGAGCAAAGATCGGAGTTGTTGGCCCCAATGGAGCGGGAAAGTCAACAGTTCTACAGATCATGGCCGGACTACAACAACCCTCCAATGGTGAGGCTTATCTATCGCCGGGCTATACCGTCGGAATTCTGCTTCAAGAGCCACCGCTTGATGAGAGCAAGAGCGTTTTAGAAAATGTTCAAGAAGGTGTTGCAGAAACTTTGGCTTTAGTAAATCGTTTTAATCAGATTTCAGAGGAGATGGCTAGCCCTGATGCAGATTACGACACTCTGCTTTCAGAGATGGGAACTCTTCAGGAAAAGTTAGACCATCTAGGTGCATGGGATCTTGATTCACAATTAGAGCAAGCTATGGATGCCCTCCGTTGTCCTCCGCCAGATGCGGATGTGAAACTACTCTCTGGTGGCGAGAAGCGTCGAGTGGCACTATGTAAATTGTTATTACAAAAACCTGATCTTCTCCTTCTTGATGAGCCAACTAACCATCTTGATGCAGAGTCAGTTTTATGGCTTGAACAACATTTAAGTAAATACGAAGGAACAGTTGTTGCGATTACTCACGATCGTTACTTCCTCGACAATGTTGCGCAGTGGATCCTCGAGCTAGATCGAGGACGTGCCTATCCGTATGAAGGTAACTATTCAACATATCTTGAGACCAAATCAGCGCGTTTAAAAGTTGAAGGGCAGAAAGATGCCAAGCGAGTCAAGCGATTAACTGAAGAGCTTGATTGGGTCAGACAGAACTCCAAAGGACGACAAGCAAAGTCAAAAGCTCGCCTTGCCCGTTATGAGGAGATGGCAGCTGAGGCAGATAAAATGCGTAAATTGGATTTTGATGAGATTCAAATTCCACCAGGTCCTCGTCTTGGAAATATTGTTGTTGAGGTTGAGAATTTAACGAAGGGCTTTGGCGATCGATTGCTGATTGATAATCTCTCGTTTTCACTGCCACGCAATGGAATCGTTGGCGTTATTGGACCTAACGGCGCTGGAAAGACCACGCTCTTTAAGATGATTTTGGGCGAAGAGAGCCCCGATACCGGATCAATTAAAGTGGGAGAGACGGTTAAAACTTCCTATGTTGATCAATCACGAGCAGGGATAGATCCCAAAAAATCACTCTGGGAAGTTGTCTCAGATGGTCTTGATTACATCAAAGTTGGAGCGGTGGAGATGCCCAGCCGAGCATATGTTTCAGCCTTTGGATTTAAAGGACCTGATCAACAGAAAGCTGCTGGAATATTATCGGGAGGCGAGCGAAACCGATTAAACCTAGCCCTCACTTTGAAGTTAGGTGGCAATCTTCTCCTTCTGGATGAGCCAACAAATGATCTTGATGTGGAGACTTTAGGTTCACTGGAAAATGCGCTCTTGGAATTTCCAGGGTGCGCTGTTGTTATCTCTCACGATCGTTGGTTTTTAGATCGAGTAGCAACTCATATTTTGGCCCATGAGGGAGATTCACAATGGTTCTGGTTTGAAGGAAACTTCGAATCGTATGAGAAAAATAAAGTAGAGCGACTTGGGGCAGATGCATCTCGTCCACATCGCGTGACATATCGAAAGCTGACTCGATGAAAAAACATTCCTATAAAATCACTACCCGCTGGGGCGATATCGATGCTTTTGGCCATGTAAATAACGCAACTTATCTGACCTATATTCAGGAAGCCCGGGTTGACTTCACCTGGTATGCGCGGCAGCGAAGAGATGAGAAGCCACTACTTCTAGATATGGTTGTTGCTCGTGCTGAAATTGATTATCTATCACCGATCTATGATGGCCATAAAGAGTTAGATATTGCTGTTTGGGTAGGAAGGATTGGCACCTCTTCCTATCTTCTTAAATACGAAGTCTCCGCTGATGGGGTTATCTTTTCAAGAGCGCAAACTGTCCAGGTAACAGTCAGTATGCAGACTCATAAATCCAGACCGATTACAGATGAAGAGCGAGAATTTCTCCTTCAATATCAAGAAGATCAAACCAGTGCAGGTGATTCTGAAAATCAAAAGAAGTAACTCAACTAATCCACTAAGAATCAGGTTTTAATGGCGCAACGAGAGATCGAAGTCGGTGAAATTCAACGCCGAACGGTGAAGGTGCTGGCATCTGCCCAAGTTCTCAGTGGGATCGGAGTGGCTGGAACCTTTGCTGCCGGATCACTCCTTGTTGTATCGATTACCGGATCTGAAACTCTAGCTGGCCTGGGTCAGACTTTTTCAGTCCTTGGCGCTGCAGCTCTTGCTATTCCACTGGCTCGGCTCACAGCCCGTGGTGGGCGACGGCTTGCGCTATCTATCGGTCTGCTGGCAGGAGTGATTGGATCACTTTTTGCCATTTTAGGCGGAATTGAACGAAATATATTTCTGATGCTTATTGGAACCTTCCTCCTTGGTGCAGCCTCTGCAGCAGGATATCAAGCTCGATTTGCGGCCATTGATTTAGCAATCGATCAAGATCGTGCAAAACAGCTCTCATTTGTCGTATGGGGTGCAACAGTGGGCGCTGTGGCTGGAAGCAATCTCATGGGACCTGCTGGAAATTTTTCATACTCACTTGGATGGCCCCGACTTGTTGGACCCTACATAATTTCTGCAATCACTTTAGCGCTCGCCGTTTTCTTGATTCAATTATTTCTTCGACCTGATCCATACCTGCTATCGCAGAAAAAATTAAGTGATGAAGAGCGATCCTTGCAATCTACGATAAAACCAGCGCTGGCCTATATTAGAAAAAATGAGCGGGCGCTTTTCGCCATCATATCGATTGCGATCGGACATGTGGTGATGGTCTCTGTCATGGTTATGACCCCTGTACATATGGCTCATGTTGATGTGTCGCTAGAAATTATCGGAATTGTTATCAGTATCCATGTTTTAGGAATGTATGCCTTCTCGCCCATTGTTGGACAGTTAAGCGACAAGATAGGGCGAATTAAATCTATCCAAATTGGAATCGCTATTCTTTTACTATCAACTCTCATTTCAGGATTTGCAGCTCCCGATGATTCCCTTGCTCTCGGGGTAGGACTTTTCTTGTTGGGCTTGGGTTGGTCTTTTACCTTAATTGCTGGATCAACACTTCTTGCCGAATCTGTTAGCTTTCCTATGAAATCAGCTTCTCAAGGAGCTAGTGATCTTGTTATGAATCTCAGTGGCGCTGGAGGCGGTGTTATTGCTGGAATTATCATAGGAACGTTAAGTTATGGCTGGCTCTGTGCGATCGCAGCGATTCCCGTCATCTACCTTGGATTGAGATCATTAAAAATAGCTAAAAGTGGTGAAATCTAAAATGGAAGAGAATTTCTTTGATCGCGTAGGCGGTGCGCAGACCTTTGAAAATTTAGTATCGCATTTCTATGCTCTTGTCTCTATTGATCCGATTTTGCGACCGATGTATCCCGATGAAGATCTAAAAGCGGCAGCTGAGCGGCTCTCACTATTTCTCCAGCAGTACTGGGGTGGTCCTCACACCTATAGCGATACACGTGGTCATCCCCGGTTAAGAGCGCGTCATGCACAATTTCCCATCAATCTGGCGGCAAGGGATGCCTGGATCAGAGCGATGAAATCAGCTGTTGATGATTTAGAAATTGATCTAGCTGATCGTGAAGAACTCTGGTCTTACCTTGAGATGGCAGCACATAGCATGGTGAATCTGCCAGATTAATTATATTTTTTAGATTTATTCCCTAATTTTAAAATTTCACCATTGCGCAGATACCAGAGAGTTCCATTGCTATCTCTAATGGTTGTAATTCGTAGCCCAACTGATTCTACAATTCCTGAAATATCAAGGACCTGTACCTCATCTCCCACACCATACTGATCTTCGACCAACATAAAAAGGCCTGAGATAAAATCACGGATCAGCGTCTGAGCACCAAGTCCTGCTGCAATTCCTAGTACACCCGCAGCAGCAATTAGCGGCGCAAGATCCATTCCTAGCTCACTTAAAATAGTTCCAAGAGCAAATAAGGCGATGGTGGTGTTAGTGACGCTCTTTAAAACTGTTCCTGCAGTATTAGCACGCTCTCTCTGCCTGCTTATGCTCTGATTTTTTCCCGGGATTAGCTTGGCTGTTGAAATTTTGGCCATGGCTTTTGAGATAGCACGGGTTGCAACGCTTCGTAAAATTAAGGCCAGAACGGCAATGAGCAGGAGACGAAGTGGGACGCCAAGAAACCACTCAAGAATTGCTTCTGGCTCAAATTTGAGGGATGGATCACTCTGAAGAAAGTTCATCAGATACGACTTTATAAGAAGTTGATCAAAATATCCTCAAATTCTCGTGTTGATACGGCACTATATGTCCACCGGCGCGAGCCACGCGCTGAGCAAAGGGAGCCTTCCGTGCCAGAGAGTTCACGATCGCTAGTTCTCAATGCCACCTATGAGCCGCTAGGTGTCGTTTCTGATAGGCGCGCGCTCATTTTAGTTTTAAATCATCGAGCAACTGCAGTCGAGTTATCTGAGATTGTACTTCGATATGAAGGCGGAGAGCTGACACTGCCTGCCGTTATACGGCTCCATAAATTTGTAAGAATTCCATATCGACATAGCGTTCCACTCTCGCGCCGTGCAATTTTTGCAAGAGATGGCGGCAGATGTGTCTATTGCAACACCACTGCAACCTCTGTTGATCATGTTCTTCCGCGATCTCGCGGTGGAACACATCAATGGGAGAATGTGGTCTCTTGTTGTCATAAGTGCAATCATGTGAAAGCAGATAAAACTCTCAAGGAACTTGGTTGGAAGTTACGCACTCTTCCGAGAGAGCCTGTTGGCGCAGCTTGGCGAATATTAGGTACATCACGAGCTGAAAGCAGCTGGATCCCATACCTTGAGCCATATGGTGTTATCAGCGCCAGCGCATAACCTAAACTCTACCCATGCGATTTCTTACAACATATTTAGCGGTGCGACAAGAAGATGGCGCCCTTCCTGGTGAAGCACTTCCCCTATTTGAAGGATTGATTTGGTTTCTCATTGCCCCAGTTGCAATCTTTGTGATCACTTGGATTTTAGTTGCAGTGCTTGAAACCTCAGAGAAAAAAGATAAACCAGCTGTCAAAAGTGATCCACTAACGACAATCGAATAAACTCGATTGAGTTAGCGATCCATTGCTTTTACTTTAAGCGCGCGAGCCAAGCCATCACGGCCTTCGCCAACAAGTCTTCGTAAAATAGCTGGGGCATCTTTACCCGCACCGTGAAGCCAAGCCTCACTCTTTCTCAAGGTTTCTTGCCTCACGCTAAAGGTAGGAAATAGTTGAGAGACGATCTTGCTGGAGACTTCATAGGATTTCTTACCCCAGATATCGAGCAAGATCTCAAAGTATCGATCCACATATATTTCTAAAAGATCTCGATGGAGAGGTCGAAGAAATCCAGAGATTGCGGCGACTCGTTTTGAATTTGTCAGATCATCTTCTGTCGCTTTTCTCCAGGCGATTGCTTTTGCCTCGGCGTTAGGAAAGGCAGCTAGGGCTAACTCGTAGGAATTCTCACCAGTTACCGTGTTATCACGAGCTAATTCAGCGTCAAGGTCAGATTGTGTTGCCATTGCCTTTTCAACAAGATTGGTAAGAAAGTGCCATCGCAGATCAGCATCAACGACTAGGCCTGCAACATCACCATTGAGTAGTGATTGAATCATTGCCTTCTGATCGTTGTTTTGAGCAAATGTGGCAACCGCACGTGCAAATTGAAGTTGATGATCGCTACCGCTCTTCGCCTGATTTAAAAGCTCAATAAATCTTTGGCAGATTTTCTCTCGTAATTTCTCACGATTATGATCGGCTGCGTAGAGCTCCACACTTGTCATGAGCTGCGTTGCCACCGAAGTGACGATTGTTATCTCATCTTCTCCTGCTAGACCAGCTAGCGCAATATCAACATAATCACTGGCCGATAGCTCTCCATCTCGATGCATATCCCAAGTTGCACTCCAAGAAAGGGCCCTGGTCAGCGAATCTTGAATTTTTCCAAGGTGAGATTTAAGCGTTGCAATCGATCTTTCATCAAATCGAATTTTTGCATAGGAGAGATCTCGATCATTGATTAGAAGAAGATCAGCAACCTTTTGGCCTTCAAGAAATGGAACGGGAGTAAATTCTCCTGCCACATCTAGCTCTTCTGAAATTCGTAATTTGATCTCACCATTAACTAGATCATAAAGTGCAACAGCCAATCGATGTGGGCGAAGTTCTTGTGAACCAACAGGAATCATTGGAGCTTCTTGTTTGATTAGAACTTCCTCATATTTATCATTTTCAATTTTAATAACTGGCCGAAGGGTATTGACCCCTGCGCTCTGAAGCCAGGTCGCTACCCACTGATCTAAATTTCGCCCAGAGGTTTTCTCTAGCTCAATAAGTAAATCTTTGAGAGTCGTATTTTTCCAAGCATGGATTTTAAAATACTCGCGAAGTCCAAGAATAAAGTTATCGCGGCCAACATGAGCTACTAATTGTTGAAGTACGGAAGCTCCCTTGGCATAGGTAATGCCATCGAAGTTGGCATTAACTGCCTCAATATCAACCATATCGGCGACAATGGGATGTGTTGATGAGAGTTGATCTTGGCGATAAGCCCAATTCTTCCGCTCAGCGTTAAAACCTGCCCAGCCGTTAGTAAATCGAGTTCCCTCTACCAGTGCAAGGTATGAG
>JAQCKU010000031.1 GCA_027592195.1 Actinomycetota bacterium | reverse complement strand
CTCTTATCCGTTCTGCAGAGATAATTTCCAGTCGATCTTTCATCTCTAATAGCGCCTTATAAACATCTTTATCTATTTCAAAATCTAACTGCGCTGAAAAGCGAATTGCACGGAGAATTCTTAAAGGATCATCAGAGAATGATTCTTCTGGAGTATTTGGTGTCTTGATAATTTTTTTAGCCAAATCTAAAACACCATTAAATGGATCAATAAAAATTGGTTCTTCTGAAGTTAATTCTAGAGCCATTGAATTTATTGTAAAATCTCGCCTAACCAAATCTTCTTCTATTGACCCGCCGAAGCTAACATCTGGTTTTCTAGAATCATTTTGGTAGCTCTCACTTCGATATGTCGTTATTTCAATATCATAATTTTCTAATTTTGCTGAGATTGTTCCAAACCTTGCTCCAGTATCCCAAGTATTATCAACCACTTCTTTAATTATTTTTTTTATCTCATCTGGTTGAGCATCAGTTGTGAAATCAAGGTCATTTCCTAACCGGCCTAAGATGGCATCACGGACTGAACCGCCAACTAGCGCTAGTTTTTTTCCATTCTCTTTAAATTGCTGGCCCAATACCTGAGCAATCGGAGCGCGCTGCACCAGCGTTGAGAGCGCAATTTCAGCTGCCGCTGCGGTTATCGGATCCATGGAAGGTAAGGCTACTTTGTGAAGCGGGCGAAGCTATCAATTTCCTGAGAAATGGATCTTCTCTCTTTTTAATGCAATGGCGTTACTCTTCTTCCATGACCCCGGCACCCAGTGCGGGCGGCGAGGAGAAGCGTAAAAAAAGTAGGCGAAGGCGCCCACGTCGCAAGAAAACCGCTACCACTACCCAGAACCCTCATGTAAATGGCGATGGAAAAAATCTCCAACAATCTTCTGGATCTGCTGTTACTGGGTCTACTGCCAATGGATCAAATAAGAGTAGAAAGATAAAAAAAGCTAACCAATACTCGCAACGAGTTGATGAGGTAAGCGCAGGTGGGTTGGTTTTAGATATCACTGGAAAATTTGGACTTTTAATTGCTAGACGAGATTTAAAGAATCAAACTCGACTTATCTGGTCACTTCCTAAAGGGCATATAGAAGAAGGCGAGACCCCTGAAATTGCCGCAATAAGAGAGGTGGCAGAAGAGACTGGAATTACCAGTGAAATCCACCGATCACTTGGCGTTATTGATTTCTGGTTTATGGCAAGTGGGAAAAGAATTCATAAGACAGTTCACCACTTCCTATTTCGGGAGGTTAGCGGCTCGCTTCAGCCTCAAGTTAGTGAAGTTGATGATGTGGCTTGGATCCCGCTTGAAGAGATAATCTCTAAACTGGCATATCCTGATGAGAAAAAATTGATTGCGCGATGTGGCGAGTTAAAGATATGAAATTTCAATCATTACATTTAAATTATCGACTTTTAAATCTCATTTTTATCTCTCTAATTTTTTCAATCATTGTAAGCGCTCTTCTGCCAGTAACAAAGTCACACTCGACGGAATCTAAATCGATCGAATCAAAAAATGAAATTACCTTGGTTGATGTTAGAAATAGAGATATTAAAGGAAATTTCTATAATTTAAATTTAGAGAACTCACTTGCAGAAAATGGTCAGCTCTGGAACCTTTTAGAAGAACAGAAATCTAAAGGCGGAAAGTTAACTTGGTTTATCGACCCTATGTTAATTGAGGAAATTCAAGATTTAGGTGATGGTTTCATAACTGTCGGTGGTGAAAGTTTTCCACCGAGTATAAATGCGCAAAATTGGCTGAGCGCATTGGCAGAGCTCCTCGTTGGTGATGAGGTGATCTCCTTAAATTATGGAAATCCGCCTATATCTTGGCTTGATAACTCTGCTCCAACTGAGCGGAGAATCCACTTAAATCTTTCAAAGCAGCGGTTATCAGAGCTCCTCTCTCGAGAGATTTCTAACCGTGAACCGATAATCTCTAGCGATATTCCCCGTCTCTCATCTTTTTTAACTGAAAATTATAGTGATCTCCGTCGTGAAATAAGAAGTCTTAATAAATATGCCAAGAATTCAATTACAAGAGATTACCGATTAGCAGTTGGATCAATTTTGAATCAGAATTTTGATCCGGACCTTGCAAAATCTTTTGTTAGAGATTTTCAGGTAGCTATTGAGCGCTATAAGAGATCAGTACGAATAGGTGAGGGAAAATTTACGCTCACTTCAGAGCGGGAGAAAATCCCACTAACTCTAATCAATGATTTTACCAACGATATAACAGTGGTATTTCAAACATTTCCTAGTAATAGCAAAATTGTTGTAGGTAAAATTGATCGAGTCACAATTCCTGCTGATTCTAAATTATTTTTAACGCTGCCCATCCAGGTACTCACCTCTGGCAGCTCTGAAGTTCTTATTACGCTACGAACCACATCTGGGATTAAGTTGGGTGATGAGGTGAGACTTCCACTTACACTCACTGTTATTAGCCCGCTAACTACTTGGATCACAACTGGCTCTGGGATCATTCTTATATTTGCGGCGGTAATACAAAGTCTTCGTAGAATCAAAAAATCTAGAAAGAAGAGTATCTCTGGAGATGATCGTGAGTGATCAAGGGAGGGTAATTCAATCTTCAGCAGTTATGGCAGCTGGAACTCTGGTCTCACGGATCACTGGATTTATTCGAAACATTATTATCGTTGCAACTCTTGGAACAGCTCTTCTAGGTGATGCCTACAATGTTGGAAATACCATGCCAAATGTTTTATATAATTTACTAATTGGCGGGGCGCTTACCGCTGTTTTCCTACCTCAAATTATCCGTTCAGCTCACGTGAGCGATGGTGGGGAAGCATTTATATCCCGGCTTGTCACCTTAATTCTCTCAATTTTGATTCTTCTTACCTTGATGGCTATGGCTATGGCTGGACTTCTTCTCAAACTCTATGCGCCGACATTTACTGGACGAGAAGCAGAGATCACCTTGATTTTTATCTGGTTCTGCCTGCCTCAGATCATTTTTTATGGCTTATTTGCTCTCCTTGGCCAGATTGCAAATGCCAAAGGGGTATTTGCTCCTATGGCTTGGGCTCCGATAGTTAATAATCTCGTTGTTATTGGAGTCTTTTCAAGCTTTCTCATTCTTTACCCAGATCTAACGACATCAACAATTTCTGATACTCAAGTTAAAGCTTTAGCTCTAGGAACCACCCTAGGAATCATTGCTCAATCATTTGCACTTATTCCTACATTTAGAAAGTTAGCAGTTAAGTTAAAACCTAATTTTCGTTGGCGCGGTGTGGGGTTGAAAAAATCAATCAACCTTGCAGGATGGACTTTAATTTATGCGTTGATTACCCAAGTAGGGTTTTTAATTACCGTTAATTTGGGTACTCGAATAAGTAGAGAAGCTGCAGATCTTGGTTTATTAGGTGGTTTTGGATTTACTCCTTACCAGAATGCCTACTTAATTTTCCTACTTCCGCACTCTATTTTTACTATTTCGATAGCAACCGCCACGCTACCTCAATTAAGTCGTTTGGTTCAATTAGATAAGATTGAAGATATCCGTGATCAATTAATTCAATCTTTACGTTTACTAGGTGTTGTTATTATTCCAAGTACGTTTTTCTTAATTTTCTTTGGGGAGAGTATTGGAAGGGCTATCTTCTTTGGAATTGCTAAATCTGATGCGGAATTTATTGGCCAAATTCTTAGAGTATTTGCATTTGCTCTCATTCCATTATCGCTTAACTTGATTTTTATACGAGCGCTTAACGCCTTTGAAAATACTAGGTATCAAACAATTTCAAATTTTGGAATTAACACCATAGCGGGATTTTTTTCTTTTCTTGCATTTATATTTCTTCCTATTGAACTCAAAATGATAGGAATCGCTGGAGCTTTTTCAATAAGTTATATTCTTGGTGTTTTTATTACCTTTTACTGCCTTAAAACTTATCTTCTCCATCTCTCACATCGCCGCTACTTAAAGTTGTATCTAAAGCTCTCCCTTTTATCCCTCCTTTTCTTTGGATTATTTGCCACGCTCCAAGCTTTCATTCCTTTAGACGGTATTAGGGGCAGCCTCTATCTTTTAATAGCACTTCTGCTCTCAATATTTGGATACTTAATCTCGGCAAAGAGATTTGGGGTTGATGAGATTTCAAAGATTCTGACTCTCTTTAAGGCAGGTAGAGTAGGTAGGTGAATATCTAGCTGAATAATCAGGTAATGGTAGGTGTAGATAATATAAAGAGAATAGATACTGGAACTAAGGAGAAATAGTGAGCGCCACTATAAAAGAAGTTGCAATAGTTGGATCAGGTCCTGCAGGTTATACCGCTGCGATTTATGCAGCCCGCGCTCAGCTTGCACCTATTCTTTATGAGGGTTCAGTCACTGCCGGTGGCGCCTTAATGAACACTACAGAGGTTGAAAATTTCCCGGGGTTTGAAAAAGGAATCATGGGTCCTGATCTTATGGATCAGATGAAAAAACAAGCAGCTCGATTTGGTACTGAACTTATTACTGACGACATTGTTGAGATGGATTTAAAAGGTGATGTTAAAACTTTAAAAGATGGTTCTGGTAATACGATTCAAGCAAAATCAGTGATCTTAGCTATGGGATCTGCATATAAAGAGATTGGGCTTGAGAATGAAAAACGACTCTCTGGACGTGGAGTTTCTTGGTGTGCTACCTGTGATGGGTTTTTCTTCCGAGAACAAAAGATAGCTGTTGTTGGTGGGGGAGATTCTGCAATGGAAGAAGCTAATTTCCTCACTCGATTTGCGAGCAAAGTGTCAGTTATCCACCGACGAGATTCTTTACGTGCATCAAAAATTATGGCTGAGCGCGCAGCAGCTAATCCTAAAATTGAATTTATTTGGAATACTGAAGTAATCGATGTTTTAGGTGATGAAAAAGTAACTGGGTTGAAGTTGCGAAATCTTCTTACTGGCGATGAAACTCTCGCTGATTTCACTGGGCTCTTTGTGGCAATTGGGCATTTACCAAGAAATGAGCTCATAGTTGGCCAGATCGATCTTGATGATGAGGGTTATGTCAAAGTTCAATCAGGGTCGACTCAGACCAATATCTCCGGTGTTTTTGCCGCGGGTGATCTGGTGGACCACACTTATCGCCAGGCTATAACAGCAGCTGGATCTGGATGTGCGGCAGCCCTTGATGCTGAACGATTTCTTCAAGGCCATTAAATAGATATTTTTCATTAACATTTTCATTAACATAGAGCTACTCAAGCGAAAGGTTTAAAAATGGCAACCGAAAAGGCTACAACAGCAAATTTTAAAGAGTTGGTCTTAGATAGCGCGATCCCAGTTCTTGTGGATTTCTGGGCAGAGTGGTGTGGGCCATGTCGTGCAATTGCGCCAGTATTAGAAGAGCTCTCAGGTGAATATGTTGGCAGGCTTAAGATTGTAAAACTTAATACCGATGAAGATCCTTCAATTGCAGTTAAGTATGGCGTTAGCTCCATCCCCACTATGAATCTCTTCTTAGGTGGTGAGGTTGTTAAAACGATCGTTGGAGCAAAACCTAAGCCAACCCTTATTAGGGATCTTGAAGAATTTATCAAATAATTGCAGGAATCAATCTGCGCTAGGTAAGGTAAATAATGTCAGATCAAGGTTTAACACCGGAGGAGTCAAGCCTTTCGATCTCTGAACTGACCGAGCTTTTACTTCGAGTTGGCTACCTCAATAGCGTTAAAGATAGTTATGACGAAGAGGTGGTAGCAGCGGTTAGAGCGCTACAACAAGATCGTGGTCTAAAAGTCACTGGAAAATGCGATCTTAAAACGATAGAGGCGCTTGAAGAGGCTCGATGGAAATTAGGAGATCGCACTATCTCGCTCTCTTCACCGATGATGCGTGGTGATGATGTTGCAACGTTGCAAAACCGCCTACTTCAAATGGGTTTTGATGTTGGTCGAGTAGATGGAATTTTTGGGTTGAAAAGTGAGAGCGCCCTCAAAGAATTTCAAAAATCAGTTGGACTTCTTAGCGATGGAATCTGTAACCAGAACGCTGTTATGGCGCTCATGCGATTAATAAGAACGGTGGCCGGAGGTGGGGCAACTGCACTTCGAGAAGATGCCCTTCGCCAACGGAGAGGGCCTGCTCTGAAGGATAAAGTTATTGTGATTGATCCTAGTTGGGGCGGGATAAACCCAGGACATAGTTTTGGTGAAATTTATGAATCTGAATTTACCTTTGATTTAGCTCAACGACTTAGTAAACGGTTGGTTGCACTTGATGTGGCTGTGAAGATTACTCGAGATAAAGATTCTTCACCTAGTGAGCTTGAGCGGATTCAATTTGCCAACCTGGTCCAACCAGATCTTGTCATCTCACTCCACTCTGATAATTATAAAAATGAGAGAGCAGAGGGTGTTGCATCCTTTTACTATGGCAGCGAACTTCACGGTATTAAATCTCTTATCGGTGAAAAGTTTGCAAACTTAGCCCAGAGGGAGATATCGGCCCGAACTGGGCTTTTAAATTGCAGAACCCATGCAAAAGGGTGGGATTTACTACGGCTGACAAAATCTCCTACTGTAAGAATTGATATTGGTTATCTATCAAACCCTTCAGATCGAGAGAAAATAACTGATTCTAATTTTCGAGACCTTGTCGCTGAAAGTCTTGTTATCGCTATACAGAGGTTGTATCTATCAGCCGAAAGTGATGCAAAAACTGGAACTTTAAGGATTGAAGATCTTCGTAAAGCTGGAATTCGGCCTTAACTCTTCTCGTTAATAATCTTGGTAATTCTCTGTAGGTCGATGCCATCTCCATACTCAATTATTATTTTTCGTTTCTCGATTTTAACTCGAGTATTAAGAGTCTCTTCTAATTTTTCAATTATTTCAAGATAATCCAAGTAGCTAGAGTTAGCAGATGATTTAGAGCCATCTTCCCGCTTCCTCCCTTTTTTATCTAAAGGGCTCTTTCCCAATGAAATTGCAACAATTTCCTCAATTGCTCTAACAGTTAAGTTCTCATTAATTATTCTCTGAGCTAATTTTTCAACTTCGACCTCATTTGATAAACCAAGAAGTGCTCTTGCATGGCCGGCAGAAATTAACCCCGCCACTAATTTTTTCTGAACAGTTACGGGAAGATTTAATAAACGGAGAGTGTTGGTGATTACCGTCCGTGATTTCCCAAGTTTTAAAGCTAACTCTTCATGAGTCACACCTAAATCACCAAGAAGTTGTGAATATGCAGCCGCTTCTTCTAGCGCATTTAATTCACTTCGGTGGATATTTTCAATAAGAGCTTCGCGTAATAATTCGTTATCTTCTGTCTGACGAATAACAACAGGTATCTCTTTAAGACCAGCAATTTTTGCCGCACGGAATCTACGCTCACCCATAATTAATTCGTATTTTCCATTGGAAATTTTTCTTACAACTGGTGGTTGTAAGAGACCAACTTCTTTAATTGATTGTGCTAATTCTTCGAGAGCGCTCTGATCAAAATAAGTTCGCGGTTGTTTTGTATTAGGAATTATTAAATCAATTGCTACAGTGTTGCTCTGACTCTCATCTGCATCCCCTCTCTTTGCCGAAGCGGGGATGAGTGCATCCAGGTTTCTACCAAGTCCGCCTTTTCTATTCATGAGAGCGCTCCTTTTATTTTCTCTTCACTTTCAAAATTCTCTCTCGTTGTTGAAAAATCCTCTGAAAAAATTCCAACACCTCTATTTGCAATCTCTCTTGCCACAGCCATATATGCAGTTGCCCCATTTGATATCGGGTCGTAGGTCATAACTGTCTGGCCATAAGATGGCGCTTCAGAAATTCTTACCGCTCTTGGTATTGGTATATCAATTAACTCAGCAGGGTAATGTTGACGAACACTTGCCGCCACATCATTAGCTAGACGGGTTCTGCCATCAAACATGGTTAAAACTATTGTTGTTAATTTAATCTCGGGGTTGAGATGTTCTTGAACCAGAGAGAGGGTATGTAATAAGAGCGCTAAACCTTCCAATGAGTAGTACTCGCATTGGATGGGAATTAATAGCTCTTTTGCTGCAACTAAAGCATTAAGGGTTAATAGGCCAAGGCTGGGTGGGCAATCGATAATCACATAATCAAAAGGTTGGTTTTTCTCTGCCGATTCATTGAGAAAATTGGTGACCGCTTTCTTCAACCTCATCTCACGGGCAACAAGTGAGACCAACTCAACCTCAGAGTTGGCAAGCGATTGAGTGGCAGGGGCGCAGTAGAGATCTGGGTATCCACTGACCTGAACTAAGACATCTCTGAGAGGTAGATCGTGGTTGATTACTTCATACATTCCTTGAAGATCATCTCGTGGTATTCCAAAGGCGGTGCTGGCATTACCTTGCGGGTCTAAATCAATTAAAAGGGTGCGGAGCCCGCCCATAGCTAAAGCTGCTGCGATATTGACCGCTGAGGTGGTCTTACCGACGCCACCTTTCTGATTGGCAACAGTGAAAATGCGAGTCGATGGCGGCTTGGCCATCGGCTCCCGGAGGCGTCTAACCCCAATGACCTTGGTCGATGTTTCACGTGGCACATCACTCACAGGGCGTAGTTAACCAGTATTTTTTAGCCTCTTAACAACGCTCATCAGAAGGATTTTATAAAGCTCATCTTTAAAAGGGGTGAAGTTAGGCTCGCTCGCCTTTTTTTGCTTTTGGGAAACGGTGGAGGAGAACTATCCGGCTCAACCCCTCTTCTTTGTGACCCACCAGATCATTCTCTAAATAAAGCTCTTTCAATTCAATCTTTATCGGCTTTGATCTAATTTTTTGAGAGAGGTTATCAATCTCTTCCTGCGCTCGCTCCCCTTTCATCGCCATCAAAGATCCACCTACCTCAATGAGGTGCCAGGTGCTTAAAATGAGTTTTTCTAAGGGGGCTACCGCTCTTGCGGTGACATGGCGGAAGGTTCTCTCTACTCTTGCTGCCTTTCCATGGATTATTTCACATGGTATTTCTAGCTCAGCTACTACCTCTCGAAGAAATTCCACCCTTCGTGGCAGGGGTTCAATGAGAGTAATCTTTAAATCAGGCCTGGCAAGTGCGATCACAATCCCAGGAAGTCCAGCTCCACTACCCACATCAACTACCCGTGAATTCTGATCAAAGAGGGTGGTGATTGGGAGGCAGTTTTCAATATGGCGGTTCCAGATCCGATCTGCCTCACTTGGGCCAATTAAGCCCCGCTCAATCCCAGTTGTAGCGAGAATTTCCGAGTAGCGAAGGGCTTTATCCCTCCGCTCTTTAAAGTAGTGGAGAGCTATCGTTTCACGTGAAACACTCAAGAGGGGAGAACTACCACGCAGCGATCTGGGTCTTCTCCCTCGGATTCGCTGGTGAGTCCGATTTTTTGAATGGTGTCATGGATGATCTTCCGCTCGAAGGCATTCATTGGTTGAAGTTTGATTGATTCTCCACTGGATTTAACTGCCTCTGCGGTCTTTTCAGCCAGCTCAGCCAGGCTCTCTCGCTTCTCTGCTCGAAAACCATCGATATCTAACATTAGACGGCTCCGCTCACCTGTTGAGGTTTGAACCGCTAACCGAGTTAGCTCTTGAAGGGCATCTAAAACCTCCCCTGATTTACCAACCAAGTGGTTAAGTTCGCCGCCCTCAATAACTAAGGATGCTCGATCATTCTCTATCCCTATCTCGATATCACCATCAAGATCGGCGATATCAAGTAGCCCTTCGAGGTAATCTGCAGCAACATCGCCCTCTTCCTCAAGGCGGGCCGCAAGGCTCTTCTTCTCTTCTTGAGGGCTCTCTTTACCAACTTCTTTTAGATCTTCTGACATAATATTATCCTTTTTGTCTTATTTATACGTAATGTACGTTATATGCGTTATTTAAGTTAATTGAGTAAAACAAGTTAATTCTTCTTCTTTTTCTTCTTTTTGGGTTGTTGCCGTTGACCAATCTGCTTCTGCTCATCTGAAGTATTGGTCTTCTTTGGATTATTGAGCTCTTCCAACTCTTCTGGGGTCAGCCCTAATTTGGCAGCTTTTTTCTTCTGTAACTCTTCAAAGGCTGGAGATCCTGGCGTTGGATTTCGTTTGATGACGTAATACTGCTGTCCCCAAGTCCAAAGGTTTGTTGTCGACCAATAAATTAAAACTCCAACCGGAAAATTTACTCCTGAAACAGCAAAAATAACCGGAAATAAATACAACATAATCTTTTGTTGCTGCAACATCATATTATTTTTGGAATCCATCTTTGGCATTCCTTTAACCATTAACTGACGTTGTGTTGTAAAGGTTGATGCCGACATAAAAGCAATTAAAAAGACGGTCACAATTCGAACCGTCATGGAATCTGTCCCTAAGAATGTCTCTGAGATAGGGGCACCAAAAAACTTAGCATTTGCTGCAGAGGATAAAAGCTCTGTCTCACCCTCTAGAACTCCAAAACCACGAGGAGGTGTATCTCCCAGACCGTTTAATACTCTAAATAGAGCAAAAAATATTGGGGCTTGAGCCAGAATAGGAAAACATGAAGCCAGTGGATTGGTTTTGTGATCTTTATATAACTTCATTAACTCTTCAGATTGCTTCTGTCTATCATCTTTAAATTTATTTTGAATTGCCTTCATTTGAGGCTGTAGAGCTGTAAGTGCTCGCTGGCTTTTGATCTGTTTAACAAAAAGTGGAATGAGAAGTATTCGAATCACTACAACTAGACCAACAATTGCTAGAGACCATGAAGCGCCACTATTTTCACCAAAGATTCCTGAGAGTAAGTTATGGAAAAAAACCACAACCCAGGAAACTGCATAATAAAGCGGATCTAGTAAACTCAAGAGTTAACCTCTACTTTTCCTTGATTTATAAGGCTTTTATTGATCTTGGAAACCTTTCCAAGAAATTTAAGGGGAATGTAATCAACACCTCCATGAGAGAAGGGGTTGCAGCGGAGAAAGCGCCATAAGCCAAGAATTATTCCGCGTAAACCAAAACCCACAATTGCATCGAGGGTGTATTGAGAGCAGGAAGGGTAATATTTACATCGAGGTTGAAAAGCTGGTGATATATATTTTTGATAGCTTTGAATTAAAATGGTGAGAAGTTTCATATTTAAAAGATAACCTTCTCGATAACTTCTTTTGACCCATTACTTTTTAAAATAATTTTCTCTAAAAGTTTATTAAAATCACTCTCATATTTTTCAATTTTTGTATTAGGTCTAATTACTAAATATGTTGTCTTTGGTAATTTTCCTACCCATGGATAAGAAAGATGTCTTAGTTGCCGTGTTACTCGGTGCCTATCCACTGATCCACCAATTCTTCGAGATACTATATAACCAAACTTAGGTTGGTCATTGTTATCAACTTTTAAAAAGAAACCGGTGAGAGATCCAGAGTTAATACGTTGACCAGATTGAGTGGTTTTTAAAATATCAGCCCGTTGCCTCAGGCGATTGGCTTTTGCCAACATTTGAGCTTCTTCTTAATTTCTCTAAATAATCTAAAATTTGAGAGAGTTTTAGCTACGCTGAAATTTGCGTGCGGCCTTTGGCGCGGCGGCTCGAAAGGATCGCGCGTCCACTGCGGGTAGCCATGCGAGCTCGGAAGCCGTGCTTTTTAGCGCGCTTACGGTTATTTGGTTGGTAAGTTCGTTTTGTCATGGGGAGCTCCTTTGTTGAAATCACATCTGCTTCGGGGGTTCAACGAGTCGTTCTCTCCACACCAAGGCAGGCGCAAAAGGTACGGGTAGAAGGTGATAGTTGTCTAATTTGTGGATAACCACTTGATTTTTCTGCTTTGGGACCATACGGTGCGCTCTCTATCCACAGGTTTTGTAAGTTTTCGCCGGGTTTGAAGAGAGTTTGACCCTTGTAAAAGCTCAACAAAAGGTTTAGACCACAGGCTGTGGATAACCCTGTGGATATGGGGATAGCTGCTTTGGAGGATGTTATGTCACTTGATTCACCGGTCGGTACCCCTCCTGATTATTTGACCAACCCCTCACTTAGCGAAAACTCTCAAGTTAATCCAAGTCAGATAGACCTTAACCAAATCTGGTTAACATCAATTGAGATGATCTCTCAAGAAGCCCCTCAACATCGAGCTTGGTTAACTCTTACCAAACCATTAGGTCTTATTCCTGGGGATTTAGAGTCAAACCTTTTATTAGCTGCCCCAAATAGTTTTGCGAAAGATGTTATTGAAAGTCGGCTACGACAAACTTTAAGTGAAGTACTTGGCCAACAGCTAGGCACCCGGATTAATATCGCTGTCACGATAGATTCCTCTTTAGAAATTATTGCTGAATCTTTGGATAACGAAGAGATCACTTCACCGGCTTTAACTCGTGTTGAAAATCAAAACAAAGTTCAAAGTAGGCCAACTGAGAGCTCTCAATTAAACCCTCGCTACATCTTTGAAACTTTTGTTATAGGAGCATCAAATAGATTTGCTCATGCAGCTGCGGTGGCAGTTGCTGAAGCCCCAGCTAAGGCTTATAACCCGTTATTTATTTATGGTGAGTCTGGGTTAGGAAAAACCCACCTTTTACACGCAATTGGCGCTTATGCCAAGGAGTTATATGGAAGTGTGCGGGTTAGGTATGTCTCCTCTGAGGAATTCACCAACGATTTTATTAACTCTATCCGTGATGATAAGGCATCTGTTTTTCAGAAACGGTATCGAGATCTCGATATTTTATTAGTTGACGATATTCAATTTTTAGAGAATAAAGAACGAACTCAAGAAGAATTTTTTCACACCTTTAATACTTTATATAATGCAAATAAGCAGATTGTTATTTCAAGTGATAGACCTCCAAAACAACTAACTACTTTGGAAGATCGGTTACGTTCTCGTTTTGAATGGGGTTTAATTACAGATATTCAACCACCAGAGTTAGAAACACGTATTGCGATTTTAAGAAAAAAAGCTGCTGGTGATAAATTAAATGCACCGGATGATGTTTTGGAATATATTGCAAGCAAGATCGATTCGAATATTAGAGAGCTTGAAGGTGCCTTAATTCGAGTAACAGCATTTGCATCACTCAACCGTCAGATTGTTGATTTAGGTTTAGCTGAAATTGTTTTAAAAGATCTCATACCCCGTGAAGGCGGCCCTGAAATAACTGCTGCGACCATCATGCAGCAGACCGCGACCTATTTCAGTCTTAGCCTTGAAGATATCTGTGGGACCTCTCGATCTCGGGTATTAGTTAATGCCCGCCAGATCGCGATGTACCTCTGCCGCGAGATGACCGAGCTCTCACTACCTAAAATCGGACAGACTTTTGGCGGGCGAGACCACACCACAGTTATGCACGCTGATCGAAAAATCCGTAAATTAATGGCTGAGCGGCGCTCTATTTATAACCAAGTCACAGAGTTAACCAACCGAATCAAGCAGAGCGCTAAAAATTAGGTTGTGGGTAAACCTGTGGATAACTGTGGATAACTTATAGTTTTTTTGGGATAAGTTAATAAGTGGTAAAGAACGGGTTAAAAAGAACTGGGTAGTTTGTGGCTTCCTCCACAAGTTAGCCACATAAAGTCAACATTGAGAAGTGGGTAACTATTACCTTACTGACCAGCGTTTTCTTCTCTAA
>JAQCKU010000030.1 GCA_027592195.1 Actinomycetota bacterium | reverse complement strand
TCCTCATCTTCATCATATGTGCTACGTGCCTTCTTCGACGCTGGCTTCTTACCTTTTCTGCCACCTGAGGCTCTACCGGTTGTACTACCAGCTTGGGAGCTGTTGGCGGATCTTCTACTCTGCTTTTTACTGGCAGCTGCAAGTACAGTTCCCAAAACTTTAACAGCCATGGCATTTTTATCAAGAAAATTACTTGCTGCTCCACTTACCTTCACGGTGAGATCTTCAGCTGCTTTTGTTATGTTATTGACGCTTTGAAGCGGACCATTGACCAATCGCACCGTTGTGGTTGCCTCTTCAAGGAGCGGAGTGGTGTCAGCGGTTATCGCTTTTATCGAGGCGCCCACTTCATCGATCGCTCGACCTAGCCGAACTACGGCATATCCAATTGCGATAGCGATCACGGCAAATGCCGAGGCGGCGATAATTGCTGCTATTCCTCCGGCGCTCATGGCTTTAGATTACCCGTTTTCCTTGGAAGAGAGCTCTTCTTCAGGAGCGGTATCAACGCCGCTCTCTTTACGCTGTTCAGGGGTAATAGGAGTTGGCGCACCTGTTAACGGATCTGCTCCGCTTGCGGTCTTTGGAAAAGCTATCACTTCACGGATTGAATCTGCCCCTGCCATCAAGGCCGCGACTCGATCAATCCCTAACGCAATTCCACCATGAGGTGGGGGTCCATAATTAAATGCTTCAAGAAGAAACCCAAATTTCGATTGAGCCTCTTGCTGAGAAAGACCTATCACTTTAAATACTCGTTCTTGAATATCTCGTTGATGGATACGGATTGATCCCCCACCAATTTCATTTCCATTGAGAGTGATGTCATATGCATAAGCCAGAGCGTTTTCGGGATCGCTATCAAAACTCTCAACAAATTCTGGTTTAGGACCTGTAAATGGGTGATGCAGCGCAGTCCAGCCTCCATCATCTTTTGCTTCAAACATTGGGGCATCAACAATCCAGAGAAAATTCCATGCCTTTGGATCAAAGAGATTTTTCTGTTTTGCTATTTCATTCCTTACCGCTCCTAGAAGATTTTGAGAGGCCAATCGATCTCCTGCAGCAAAGAAAATGGCATCTCCTGGTGCTGCGCCAACTTTTTTAGCGATCTCTGAACTTTCTGATTCGGATAAATTCTTTGAAACAGGCCCTGAGAGTGAACCATCCATTCCGACTAAAATATAAGCAAGTCCCTTTGCGCCACGAGCTTTCGCCCACTCTTGCCAAGCATCTAGCTCTCGACGTGGAGTGCTCGCACCCTGCGGTGATACTACGGCGCCAACATAAGGCGCCTGAAAAACTCGAAATGCCGTATCTTTAAAGAACTCTGTTACTTCAACGAGCTCTAATCCAAATCTTAGATCTGGCTTATCAGATCCAAATCTAGCCATTGCATCGCTATAGCTCATCTGCGGTATCGGTAAAGTAATCTCAACGCCAGCTACTTCTTTAAAGAGATTAAAAAGAATCTTCTCGGTTACCGCAATCACATCTTTTTGATCAACAAAAGAGATCTCAATATCAAGTTGCGTAAATTCTGGCTGACGATCAGCTCGGAAATCTTCATCTCGAAAGCATCGGGCGATCTGGTAATACCTCTCCATTCCAGCAACCATGAGAAGCTGTTTGAAAAGTTGAGGAGATTGTGGAAGTGCATACCAAGAACCAGGTTGTAATCGAACCGGTACAAGGAAATCTCGCGCACCCTCTGGCGTCGATCTGGTGAGATATGGAGTCTCAATTTCAAGGAAATCTAATGAATTCATACTCCGTCGAATCGACGATGTGATCTTTGATCGGAGTCGTAAATTACGCGCTGGCTCTTCTCGACGAAGATCAAGATATCGGTATTTAAAGCGAACTTCTTCACTGACATTAACTTCTTCACCGCTATCAATAGGAAATGGAAGCGGCGCTGATTCACTGAGTATTTTCAGCTCTCTGCAAACGATCTCGATCTCACCGGTAGCTGAGCTATGGTTTTCATTGCCGGCAGGACGCTTGGCAACTTCGCCTTCGATCAGAACGCACCATTCTGCGCGAAGAGCTGATGCGATCGATTCATCGCTGATAACAACCTGGATAGAGCCAGAAAAATCACGGAGATCAATAAAGGCCACGCCGCCATGGTCTCGACGTCGAGAGACCCAGCCAGCCAAAGTGACCTTACTTCCCAGATCACTTAACCGTAGATCCCCAGCGTTATGTGATCTCAACACAGAGCTACCTCTCCCTTACTTAAACTTTTACCTGTACATATGATAAATATCAGTCAAGAATGGAATCAGATCATTTTCTTGATAAATGATGAGATCTCACTGGCGCTTAGTTTAACGGAGACAACTTCACCTGAAGCCATATTTTTTACATGTACGCTCTCACTGCTTAATTCATCATCGCCGAGAACGAGAGTGAACTTGGCTCCCTGCTTATCAGCAGATTTCATCGCACCCTTTAATCCTCGATCACCATAGCTCATATCGACTCGAAGTCCTGATTCTCGCAATTTGGCAAGAAGAGCAACGGAGGTGATTTTGGATGCTGGAGAGAGCGGTATGAGATAGAGATCCAGGCCCGAGCGCTCTTGCTCTAACGTGATCCCTTCGGCATCGAGGGCTAAAAGCGCCCTATCAATTCCCAACCCAAATCCAATTCCACTTAATTGAGAGCCGCCGAGGGCTTGAAGTAGACCGTCATAACGGCCTCCTCCGCCAATTGCAGATTGTGCACCTAAACCATGATGAAGAAACTCAAAAGTAGTTCCGGTGTAATAATCAAGGCCGCGAACCATCCGTGGATCTTCTTCATATGCAATACCAAGATTTCTTAAATGAGATTTAACCGATTCATAATTCTCTTGAGAATCGGGCGATAAGAAATCTCGAATCAAAGGTGCGCTCTCCATCGCGGCAATGATTTCTTTTCGCTTATCATCAAATAATCGGAGTGGATTCTTTGCAACCCGATCAAGACTTTCTTGGTCAAGATCAATATGAGAGATAAATTTCATTAATTCAATTCGATGCTTTGATCTGCTCTCGCCATCGCCTAGTGAGGATATTTTTAAGGTAAAGTTTTTTAACCCTAAATTCTGTAGAGCTCGATGAGCGATATAGATAACTTCAGCATCGAGGGCTGGATCATCTGCACCAATCGCTTCGATACCAACTTGGAAAAATTGTCGATACCGGCCAGCTTGAGGGCGTTCTGCCCGGAAAAATGGTCCCTTATAAAAAACTTTTATAGGCAGTTGTCCCCGTTCTAACCCATGTTCAATAACAGAACGAGCAACTCCGGCAGTCCCTTCTGGCCGGAGCGTCAGTGAGCGCCCTGCTCGATCTTGAAATGTATACATCTCTTTGGTTACAACATCAGTTGAACCACCAACGCCTCGAGTAAATAATTCGGTATCTTCAAAAATCGGAAGTTCAATCAATTGGTAACCAGCAGATCTGACAGGTTCTAGTAATTTCTCTATAGCCGTTTCAAAATCTCTGCCTCTCGGAGGAAAATACTCACTGACCCCTTTAGGAGCGCTGAATTTCTCAACCATTATTTTCGCTCTCCTGGATTGAGTGAGAGTAGAAATGGATTGGTTATTTTTTCAATTCCAATCTCTGTTTCATCCCCATGACCTGGAAGCACGCGAAGGTTATCTGGCAAGGTGAGAACCTTATTCGTTAACGTTGCATCCATTTTTTTGGGTGACCCGGTAGGAAGATCAGTTCTACCTATTGCTCCTTTAAAAAGTACATCACCAGAGATTAAAAGATCGTTGCTAATTCGATACATGAGAGAGCCCTCTGTATGTCCTGGTGAATGGATCGCTTCGACGCTCATTCCTGCTATCTCGATTCGCTGACCATCAACTAACTCTTCCACTCGATCAGGCTCTCTCCATTTTTTGCCTGGCGCTAGTTGATCCAAGAGCGCTAAACCTTGCGGTCCATGTCCTTTCATGGGATCTGAAAGCAAGTTGCGATCGGCGCGATGGATATAGGTTGTTGCAATCCCATCAACCTGAGATAGCGGAATCAGTGAGAAAGTGTGATCGATATGGCCATGAGTAATGAGCACCGCTACTGGCTTCAACCGTCGCGCAGCAACCATGGCAAGAATCGGTGGGAGTAGGTCGGGGGTATCAATTCCTGGATCCACAATGAGGCATTCGCTGCCTAGAGATGGGGCGATGATCCAGCAATTGGTATCGTAAACAGGGGCGATAATGCGATCAACTACCATAACCGCCATATCAGCCTCCAGCCTGGAATTGTCGAAATATCAAGGGGCAGGGTACCTTTAACGACCTATCTACTGAGGGAAATCGCTCAAGTGTGATCAGTTCAATCTCTGGTGATCAGCTCAGCGTTTCCTCCGGCTAGATGGCAGATCTAGATAATGAAATTCATAACGAAGAGTAAGTTGGCAAAACTTACCCTGACGCGCTACTCAAGGAGAGATCATGATAGAGAACCCATCACCAGCATCTGCACTTATCGGTGACCCATCAACTTTTGGCCGAGTCGGCGAAGATGGAACGGTCTATCTCATTACCGAATCTGGCGAACGGGCCGTTGGTTCCTATCCTGGCAAGAGCCCCGAAGAAGCGCTTGCTTATTTTGTCAGAAAATTTGAAATGCTCGCCTCTGAAGTTGCCCTCCTAGGAGCTCGAATCAGCAGCGGCGCGATACTGCCGGATGAGGCCTTGATTGCCATCGGAAAAATCCGTCATCAATTTGAGAATTTTAATGGCGTAGGAAATCTTGCTGCGCTCAAAGCATCACTGGAACAGCTACCAAATCTTATTGAGAATAATAAAAAAATCTATGAGCTGAAAAAGACTGCCGAGAAAGAAGCGAGAGAAGCCAAGCGTCTTGAAACTCTAGCGATCAAAGAGAAAATAGTCGTTGAGGCTGAATCTTTGACTGAATCTCAATCTTGGAAAAGTACTAGTGAGAGATTAAAAGAGCTGATGGATCAATGGAAGAAAGCCCCGCGCTTAGATAAGGCAACCGATACTCTTCTTTGGAAACGCTTTTCTTCCTCGAGAAATAAATTTGATAAACGAAGAAGACTTCACTTTGCCCAGCTTGTGGCAAAGCAAGGTGAAGTAAAAACTGTCAAGGAAAAAATCATTGAAGAGGCAGAGGCCCTTGCTACCTCAACGGATTGGGTCAAAACAGCCCGTAGATATAAAGAGTTAATGGATCAATGGAAAGCAGCAGGACGAGGAAAACATGGCGACGATGCAAAATTATGGCTTAAATTCAAAACAGCTCAAGATTCATTCTTCACTCTGAAAAATGCAGATTTAGAGCGCCGGAATCAATCGATGGAGAGCAATCTTGTAAAGCGAGAAGCTCTTCTCAAGGAATTCGAACTGTTAATCCCATTTACCGATCATCAGATAGCTCGAAAGAAGTTTAGGGATCTAGATGACCAATGGCGAAAACTGGGAATTACTGATCGCAAAAAGCGTGAAGCGCTTGAAAATCGGATTAAGATCGTTAACGATGCGATTGGTGTCGCAGAAGAGAGCCATGCTCGAAAGAGTGATCCAACTGCCAGAGCTAGAGCACAAGATGTGGTTAATCAGTTGCAAGATGCAGTAAATTCCTACCAGGCCGGAGCGAAGAAAGCTCAAGATGCTGGCAATTCTAAGAAGGCTCAAGAACTTCTTGAAGCAGCTGAAGCGAGAAAAACTTGGTTGGCAGAGGCTGAGAAAAGTTTGACTGAATTCTCCAGTTAATTATTGGTTAAGAGTAATTTTGCCTTATTTAACTATTTGTCACTCGATAAACGTCATAAACTCCATCAATGGATCGAACAGCGCTTAAAACTGAATCTAGATGGGTTGCATCTGCCATCTCAAAGGTAAAACGAGAGAAGGCAGTTCGATCTTTTGCAGTGTGAACGGATGCGCTTAAAATATTTACATGTTGATCAGATAAAGCCTTTGTGACATCAGAGAGTAAACCATTGCGATCTAGCGCTTCTACCTGGATGTTGACCAAGAAGAGGGATTTTGCATCACTATTCCATTTAACAACTACCAACCGATCGCTCTGATGGCGCTGTAAATCTTCATAGTTGATGCAATCTAAGCGATGGATCGATACCCCACTTCCTTTAGTGATAAAACCACCGATCTCATCAGGGGGCACTGGAGTACAGCACCGTGCTAATTTAATTAATACATCCTCTACACCTTCAACATCAACACCGCTCGCACTTCTTCTTCCAGCCTGGAAGATAGCTGTTTTCGTCACGATAGCTGAATCAATAACATCTTCAAAAGGCTCTTCAACTCCCAGAGCGGTTATTAATTTCTCAACGACTGAGGCGGCGGAGATATGGCCATCACCAATAGCGCCATAGAGACTATCCATATCGGGGTACTTCAGATCATGAGCAAGTTCAATTAAGGCGTCATGAGCTAGAATTTTTTGAATCGGTAAACCAGCTTTCCTCATCTGACGAGCTATGGAAGATTTTCCTGCCTCAATAGCCTCTTCTCGACGCTCTTTTGTAAACCAAGCTTTGATCTTTGATCGAGCTCTCGGTGATTTGGCAAAATTGAGCCAATCTCTACTTGGTCCAGCATTTGGATTTTTATTGGTCAGCACTTCGACTACATCGCCATTGGTTAGCGGAATTTCCAATGAAACTAGCTTGCCATTCACCTTTGCGCCCATACAGCGATTTCCAACCTCAGTATGAACTGAATAAGCGAAATCAACAGGGGTGGAACCTGCAGGAAGAGCGATAACGCTTCCCTTTGGGGTAAAGACAAAAACCTCCGGTGTTCGCAGATCATAACGAAGTGCATCTAGAAACTCATCAACATCTGAAGTTTCCTGCTGCAACTCATGAAGTTGACGGAGCCAGAGCATCTCAGTTGCGCTCTCTTGCTCTGATTTGGATCGAATTTTTTCACCCTTATATTTCCAGTGGGCTGCAATTCCAAACTCCGCTCGAGCATGCATTTCATGAGTTCTAATCTGAATCTCAATCGCCTTACCCGTAGGGCCGATGACAGTTGTATGGAGGGATTGATAGAGATTAAATTTGGGCATCGCGATGTAATCTTTAAATCTTCCTGGGACTGGGCTCCAACGTGCGTGGATTGCACCTAATACCGCATAACAATCTCTTACATCATTAACTAAGACTCGTACTCCAACCAGATCATAAATATCATTGAAATCACGGCCGCGAACTACCATTTTCTGATAAACGCTGTAATGGTGTTTCTGTCTTGCCCGAACTTCAGCTTTGATTTTCTCACTGTCAAGATCGGTGGAGAGTATCTTGATTACCTCTTGACTGAGCTCCTCTCTTCGAGGTGAACGCTCTAGAATCAATCGATCAATCTCTTCATATTTCTTAGGCTCCAAATTATGAAAAGCTAAATCCTCTAACTCCCATTTAATGGTATTCATTCCAAGACGGTGAGCTAGTGGTGCATAGATATCGATCGTTTCACGAGCTTTTTTAAGAGCGCTCTCTGGAGCAACAAATCCCCAGGTTCTTGCATTATGTAACCGATCGGCTAATTTAATGATCAGCACGCGAATATCTTTTGACATAGCGACAATCATCTTTCGGACTGTTTCTGCCTCAGCGCTAGGTCCGTAGATCACTTTATCTAACTTAGTAACCCCATCAACGAGATCTGCCACCTCTTGACCAAAATCAATCTGCAATTGATCTAACGAGTACTGGGTATCTTCTACCGTGTCATGTAATAAAGCGGCAACTACCGTGGCTAGATCTAACCCAAGATCTATCAAGATCTCTGCAACCGCTACTGGATGGGTTATATATGGATCTCCAGATTTTCTTACTTGCCCTTGATGGGCGATTTCAGCTTTCTCAAAAGCTCTCTGTAGTACCTGGCGATCTTTCTTATCCCAGCTCCCTTTTACCTTTTCAAGTGCCGGTGCGATAAGAGACATGAAGTGATATTACTTTGAAAGAGCTATCTCTGCTTCCTCTTCTTCTTCGTCTTCTGCCCACGATGTACAACTCGATCATTACCAGGCGCTGCTGATTCTGGAGCTGCACCTGATCGAGAATTTACTCGTTTGGCAAGGGCCACCATCGCAGGCTCTTTCTCGCGCAAAGATGCAAGGATGGGAGTTGCGATAAAGATCGAGGAGAAGGTTCCGATAATAAGCCCGACAAAAAGGACGAGGGCGATATCTTTGAGAGTTCCCGCACCGAGTAGACCTGCACCTACAAATAAGAGTGAGGCCACCGGCAAAACTGCGATAATTGAGGTATTAATCGATCGGATCAGCGTCTGATTTACCGCCAAGTTGGCAGCCTGAGAATAGGTTGATCGGGCGACTTGAGTAATGTTGAGAGTATTTTCTCTTACCTTATCAAAAACCACGACTGTGTCATAAAGTGAATAAGCCAAGATCGTGAGAAAACCAATCAAGGTAGCGGGGGTTACCTCAAATCCAACAAGGGCGTAGATACCGACAGTAATAAAAATATCGTGAAGGAGAGCAACTAAAGCGGCAACCGCCATCTTTGGTTCAAAAGCTAAGGCGAGATAGAGAAGGACAATAAAGATAAAGGCGGTTAAGCCAATAATACCTTTTCTTGTAATCTCCTCCCCCCATGATGGTCCGATAGATTGCACATCAATCGATTCAATAGCGATCGAGTAACGAGCCCCGAGAAGATCTTGAAGTTGATTGAGTTGGGTGGGATCAAGGGCTTCCGTCTGGATTCGAACTTTATCGCCTCCAACCTCTTGCACAATAAGTCCTGATACAAAATCTAAAGAGCCGATCGCCTCCCGCGCATTTGCTGCAGATGCTGATGGCGATGAAACGGTGATCACTGTTCCACCTTTAAATTCAATACCCAATTTCAAACCTTGGAAAGTTAAAGCTCCAAGTGCCAAAAGAAAGAGAATAGATGAAGCTAAATACCATTGCTTTCTTCTTCCAACAATATCAAGAGAGAGCTCACCACGATAAAGGCGCCCTCCTAGAGAACCTAATTCTCGGCTCTTAGACATGAGATCCCCCGCTTTCTTGATTATTTTGAATACCTTTTTTGAGACCGGGTGTCACAGATTTTGGGAGTAAGCCTATGCTCTGCGCAGACATTCCACTGAGGTTGGCCCCATTCTGGAAAAACTTAGTTCGTGCCATTAGCACAACAATTGGTTTAGTAAAGAAGAAAATCACAATTAAGTCGACGAGAGTTGTTAAACCCAGCGCAAAGGCAAAACCTCGAACGCTACCTACCGCGAAGATATATAGAAGCACCGCTGCAATCAGCGAGACGATATCTGAAACAATCACCGTTCGGCGAGCTCTAATCCATGAGGTTTCTACCGCAGTTTTCAGCGACTTACCTTCACGTAGCTCATCTCTCAACCGCTCAAAGTAAACAACGAAAGAATCCGCAGTGATACCGATTGCCACGATAGCTCCAGCAATTCCAGCCAAGGTGAGAGTGAAGCCAATCCATTGACCCAGAAGCGCAAAAGCCAATAAAACAATGTAAGCAGCAACGATCAATGAACCTACAGAAACTACTCCCAGCCCACGGTAATAAAGTATCGAGTAGATAATGACAAGTAAGAGACCAAGAATTCCTGCTAGTAATCCTGCATCAAGCTGTTCTGCACCTAGCGTTGCAGAGATTTGCTGTACTTCGCCACGCTCAAAAGCAAGTGGAAGTGAACCGTATTTTAAAACATTGGCAAGATCTTGTGACTCTATCTGGGTGAAATTACCAGTGATCTGCGCTTGCCCACCTGATATCGCTTCATTAATTCGTGGCGCAGAGACAACAAGGCCATCAAGAACAATTGCTAACTGATTTTGTGGGGCAGGAAAACCAACGAGATCACTCGTTACCCGAGCAAATTTCTGTCCGCCCTCCCTTGAAAAATCGAGGGAGACATACCAGCCAAGTGTTGTTGTCGCATCGTAAATAGCCTGAGCCCCCGAAACATCTGTTCCTAAAACTTGAGCTGGCGCCAATAAATACTTTAAAAACCCATCTCTATCGCAGGCAACCATGGGAAGTGTTGGATCATCTAAAACTCCGCCACCTCTCTCTGCCTGTATCGAACAGTCAAGCGAGATAAATTCCGCTGCTATCTCTGGTGAAATCCCCTCTGGAAGTGTGGCGGGATCGGTCGAGCGAGAGGCGCCATCGGTTGTCTCTATCAGTACTTGGCGAAACCGCAGCTCTGCAGTCTGCCCAACGAGATCAATAATTCTTCTACCAGTCTCCCCCGGAACAGAGATCAAAATCTGCCGATTGATTCCCGTTCCTTGTGCAGAGACTTCGCTCTCTGCCACGCCTAAACCATCTACTCGTTGGCGGATAATATTGACTGCTTCATCAATTGATTCAGCGGTAATCCGACCCTCTTCACCTGGTTTTACTTTTGGTTGAAGAGTTACCGAAGTACCACCGCGAAGGTCGAGTCCAAGATTAATTGAGGTCGCACCTTGGATGAGTGCGATTGCCGAGAAGCCCACCAAGATAACGAGAAGAATGATGAGAGTTCGCCATGGGTTGGAGGGCGTTGGAGCCAACCCAGCTTTATTACGTTGCGAGCTGTAATCGCTGCGTTCGAAGGACATGAGTCGGAAGTCTAGCCTCCAAATTAGAGGCTAGAAGACATGTGCTTGCGGAAATCAACCCGAAATAATCGGTCGGATCTCGATTCTTTACATTAAAAGAGGGTTCTCTCCGGTGGTTGGTGGCCCAGATGAGACCAGCCCAACTCGGTTGCCACTCTTCCCCGTGGGGTACGAGCCATCAAACCTTGTCTGATCAGAAACGGTTCACAGACGCTCTCTACAGTCTCACTCTCCTCGCCAACAGAGAGTGCAAGGGTGGATAAGCCAATGGGACCACCAGCAAAATTTACAATCAAAGCGGTGAGAACAGCTCGATCTAAACGATCTAATCCTCGCTGATCAACTTCATACATCGTCAAGGCAGAACGAGCTTCATCCATCCCGACCTGACCTTTACTATGCACCTGCGAATAATCACGGACTCTCCGTAACAATCTATTGGCGATTCGAGGAGTTCCTCGAGAACGGAGCGCGACTTCATCAATTGCCTCCTTGGCAATTGTAATGTTGAGTAAATCTGCACTTCGAACCACTATTTTTGCTAGGTAATCTGGTTCGTAAAAATCAAGATGTGCAGTAAATCCAAACCGATCTCGAAGTGGTCCGGTTAATAAACCAGCTCTCGTTGTTGCACCGATTAGTGTAAAACGTGGTATCTCAAGTGGGATCGCTGTTGCACCTGCGCCCTTTCCAACGATCACATCTACTCTAAAATCTTCCATCGCTAGATAGAGCATCTCCTCTGCCGGCCTTGCTACGCGGTGGATCTCATCAATAAAAAGTATCTCTCCCTCTTCTAAAGAGGAGAGAATCGATGCAAGATCACCAGCGTGATGAATGGCAGGTCCAGAAGTTATCCGAATATTGGCGCCCATCTCTCTCGCAACGATCATCGCAAGCGTTGTCTTGCCTAGACCGGGTGGACCTGAGAGGAGAATATGATCTGCAGAGCTCTCGCGATTTTTAGCTGCCTGCAATAAAGTGAAGAGTTGATCTTTTACTCTCTCTTGCCCAACAAAATCATCTAATGAATCTGGTCGAAGCGCTTGATCAATGCTAGCTTCATCTGAATTCACTTCAGCTCGAAGAAGTGGTTCGCGCTCATCATTCATTGGTTCAACCACGCCTAGAATTAAGTGAGGCAAGCGCCGCTTTTAAAGCGCTCTTCGGGTCGAGATCTTTATCTATATTTTTCAAAGCTTCTTCAGCTTCTTTCTCACCATAACCAAGATTGACCAACCCTTGAGTGATATCACTTCTCCAATTTTTCTCACGCTTTTGCGGGATATTCATCTTCTCTCTCAGCTCTAAAACGATTCGAGAAGCAACTTTCTTACCGATCCCTGGTAATTTTTCCAAGTAGGCAAGATCTGCTTCGACGATCGCCTCTATCAACTCTTCGGTAATAGTTGATGAGATCATAGTTAACGCCACCTTGGGTCCAACTCCACTTACCGTCTGCACCGTTCTAAAAAGTGATCGACGGGGCGATGAAGAGAAACCATAGAGGACCATGGAATCTTCTCTGATAACGAAATCAGTGAAGAGTTCGATCTCATCTCCAATTACAGTTTCTCCAAGATCCCATTTTGGAACAAAGAGATAGAGGCCAAGGCCTGATAGCTCGATGGTGACCCCTGCGAAGTGGATGAAATCTTCCCTATCCCAGATCACTCCTTTAATTCTTGAGATCATCATTTCCCTTTTTTGCCTAGCGCTAGAGATTTTGCTGAAATCTTTGGAAGAATTTTGCCGCTGCGCTGCTGCTTCGACTTGGCAACTGCTTTGGCAATCCGAGCATTACCACTTCCTCGCCAATGATGGCATATAGCTAGCGCCAAGGCGTCGGTGGTATCGACCGGTTTGGGTATCTCTTTCAATGTCAGAATCTTTGAAACCATAAGGGCAACTTGTTTCTTATCAGCCCGACCCGATCCAGTAACTGCCGCCTTTACCTCACTCGGAGTGTGAAGAGCTATCGGTACTCCACTCTTTGCCGCAAGTAAAATAGCTACGCCAGCAGCTTGCCCGGTTGCCATCGCTGTCTTCACATTGAGTTGTGAAAATACTCGCTCTATCGCAATAACATCAGGTTTACTTCGAATAATCCAAGTACTTAATTGGGCTTCAAGTGCTAAGAGTCGCGCTGCTAAATCATCGCCAGGATCTGTCTGGATGACACCGAGATCTACTAGATGCAGTTTCCCATTTACCTTCTCAACAACACCAATCCCACACCTAGTTAGGCCTGGATCTACTCCGAGAACTCGCACAAGGTGAGGTTAACTGAGTGTGGCCAATATTTCGTCGCTGACATCAAAATTAGCGTAAACATTCTGAACATCATCTAACTCTTCTATCGCATCTATCAATTTAAAAATTTTCTCTGCGCTCTCTTTATCAAGTGGAATAAGAATTGATGGCAGAAGACCAACCTCAGCTGATTCATACTCCACCCCTGCCTGCTCTATCGCCTCTCGAATGGCAACTAGATGATTGGGTTCACTGACAATCTCAAAATTTTCACCTAGATCATTAATCTCATCTGCCCCTTTATCAAGGGCGATCTCCATGAGAACTTCTTCATCAATTGCTCTCTGATTCTGACTTTTAGGAAGAACGATAACTCCTCTACGAGAGAAGAGATAGGAGACAGATCCTGGATCTGCCATGGATCCACCGTTTCTTGTAACGGCAACTCTTACATCCGATGCCGCTCTATTTCGATTATCGCTTAAGCATTCAATTAAAATCGCAACGCCATTGGCGCCGTATCCCTCATAAATAATAGTTTCATATTCTGCTCCGCCAGATTCCAGACCAGCGCCCCGCTTAACAGCCCTTTCAATATTGTCGGCAGGAAGAGAGTTCTTCTTCGCCTTAGCGATCGCATCATAAAGAGTGGGGTTTCCAGAGATATCAGCTCCACCTTCTCGCGCGGCCACCTCGATTGCTTTTACCAACTTTGCAAAAATTTTTGCCCGACGCTTATCAATAATTGCTTTCTTATGTTTAGTTGTAGCCCATTTAGAATGACCCGACATTTATATTTTCACCACCTTAACTGGGTGGCTTTGCATGGATGGGAGAACTACTTCATTGAGAAAGTATTGATGAATTCGTA
>JAQCKU010000029.1 GCA_027592195.1 Actinomycetota bacterium | reverse complement strand
TGAGTTTGTAAAGATATTAATGTCGGAAAATCCTCGGAAAGGAATCACTGCGCTGGTAGATTCTCAGATCGCCGAGATCTTCATCCCAGAAATTCCAAAATTACAACTAGAGATAGATGAGCATCATCATCATAAGGATGTTTATCAACACTCAATTAAGGTTTTAGAGCAGGCAATTGCCTTAGAAGATCGATTAGGTGGTCCCAATTTAGTAATTCGATTGGCGGCGCTTCTACACGATATTGGCAAACCTCGGACTCGAAAATTGTTAGATGGCGGAGGGGTCTCTTTTCATCACCATGAAGTTGTTGGCGCGAAAATGGTGAGGGAGCGTTTAAAACAGTTACGCTTTGATGGATCGGTCATTAAAGCTGTCTCGCAATTAACTTTTCTCCATCTTCGCTTCCATGGTTATGGCAATGGTGAATGGAGTGATTCTGCAGTCCGGAGGTATGTAAGAGATGCCGGCGAGCTTCTTGACCATCTCCATGTTTTAACGAGAGCTGATTGCACTACAAGAAATCAAAAAAAGGCAGAATCTCTGGCAGATAGCTATAGCTCTCTAGAAAATCGAATTGAAGCCTTAGCAGAAGAAGAAGAGCTCTTAAAAATGCGACCAGATTTAGATGGTGGTGAGATTATGAAAATTTTAGGGATTAAACCTGGCCCAATGGTAGGAAAGGCTTATAACCACCTACTAGAACTTCGTTTGGATCAAGGACCACTAGGGGAAGAGAGAGCCAAGGCAGAGTTAATTAGCTGGTGGGATTTGCAGAATGAAAAGCCTTAAAACGTTTCTTTCGTAGAATAAAAATTGAGATAAAGAGATAAAGAGAAGATATTAAAATAGGTAGAAGAAAACTTTTGCCTGAAACTGGAAGTAAAAGAGCTGCAACGATAGCTCCACTAACTATTGCACCATTGACTATCACATCATAGACAGCAAAAACTCTACCTCGATAGTTATCTTCAATCTGTGATTGAACCAAGGCATCATTTGTAACTTTAACACCTTGCCCAGTGGCGCCTGTTAAAAATCCAGTAAATATTAGTACTGGCTCTATCTGGATAAATGCCAATGAAATTGGGGCAAGTGCACTCATGGTCAACATAATTCGAATCCAGCTATGGCGCCCAAATTTTGCAACACCGAAGGGAGCAAGAACTGCTCCCAGCATAATTCCAATTCCTGTAATAGTTATAGCAAAAGCAAATCCTGCAAATCCTGCATCTGGATCATCTGTAGGGTTAAATGTATTACGAGAGAGCAAAAGCGCCATCAAAGTAAGTGCGGTCAATCCACCGCGCTGAACAGCGATAGCAATTATTCCAAGAAAGGCATCTTCTACCTGCTTTAATCGACGAAAACCATCTTGCATATCTTTAAGAGAACTTCGGATAGATCTCTTTACAATTTCATGGCTAGCAGGTCCTAAAGCACTCCGCTTTAATCGAAGCGCCAGCAAAGCGGTGAGGAGAAAGAGAGCGCTTGCAAGAAAAATAACAAGAGAATCTGCCTTGTTAGCGCCAAGATCAGCAAATACTCCTCGGAGCCCAATACCGACGCCGCCACCTAAAACGACAAAAACTGTTCCTCCGGTAACTGCTGTTGCATTTACTGCAACTAATTTCTCTTTTGATATCAGTAAAGGCAAACCAGCTGAGAGACCTGCAAGGATTAAGCGATTAATTCCAAATGCAATAAGGACTAGAACTGTTAATCCAACCCCGGTTGCTCCATTAGAGATTGCTATAGCGATAAATATTAAGAGAATTGAGCGGGCCAAATTACTAAAAAATAAAATTCGCTGACGTGATACTCGATCCAAGATTGTTCCAACAAATGGGCCGATTACAGAGTACGGTAGAAGAACGACTGCAAAAGCCGCAGCAGCAGCAATTGCATTTGGCGCACGCTCTGGTGAGAATAAGATAAAAGATGCCAGACCTGATTGAAAAACTCCATCAGTGAGTTGACCTGTCCACCGGAGCGCAAATAATTTTGCAATGGGAGTTCTGATAATTGAGCGGTTTAAAAAGGGGCGTTTAAAGAAGAGACGCCCAGCTAGAACCATTGGGTCAGCCTATTGCCTCACTTCTTAATCTCCCTTTCCCAGGAAAATTTATTACTCTTGTCTCTATGTTCTGGTCACAACGCTCTCGAATCGACTACTCCTTCCGTCGACGAGCAACCTTAGCTGCAGTATTTCAGGGGTTAAGTAGCGCCATGGATGCATGCGATGCTGACCCATACCTACGTCGCGCTGCTAAATACCATGGAGAACGAGTTGACCGAAAATGTCCAGTATGTCGAAGTCATAAAATGGTCGAACTTCGTTACGCATTCGGAGATCAATTAGGGCAATACTCAGGTCGAATTAAGAATCTAGAGGAACTTGCTCTAATGCAGAGTGAGTTTGGAGAATTTCGAGTTTATGAAGTTGAGATCTGTAATGATTGCGGCTGGAATCATCTGGTAACCTCATTTTTACTCGGAGATGGGATAAGCCGGAAACCTCCCAGGAAAACTCGCACCATCGAAGACGAATCCTTAAATGTAAGGCAGTAACCTCTCCCCTATGGCAATTTCATCTCGTATCAGGCGGATCATTATCCGCCTATCCATACTTTTATTTGGATTTGGATTTGTCGCAGGTGCAACTGTCTTTGGAATTGCCTATTTCACTGTAGAAATTCCAGATCCTAACGATTATGTAAATAGCCAAGCCACAATTATTCAATATGCCGATGGAAGTGAAGTCGGCAGAATTGGTGCCCAAAATAGAACTGTTATCGCCTTAGCAAAAATCCCAATTCATCTACGTGAAGCGGTATTGGCAGCTGAAGATCGCAACTTTTATAACCAGAGCGCATTTAGCGTAACTGGAATATTACGGGCAGCTTTTAACAATCTTCGTGGAGGCCAGTTGCAAGGTGGATCTACGATAACGCAGCAATATGCAAAAACTGCCTTTTTAACAGCTGATCGAAATATCGTTCGGAAGATAAAAGAGCTAATAATTGCAATTAAATTAGAGAATCAACTCTCGAAAGATGAGATTTTAGAAGATTACTTGAATTCTATTTATTTCGGACGTGGAGCCTACGGTGTAGAAACTGGAGCTCAGGTTTATTTTGGCCATGGTGTTGATTCAATCTCAGTAGCTGAATCTGCAATTCTTGCATCAATTCTCCGCTCCCCTGGGTATTACGATCCATATTTTCGTGAGGGGAATAAAGAGAGGTTATCTAACCGAGTTAAATATGTAATTAATGGAATGGTGGATTCAGGATTTTTATCAAAAGAGCGCGGCGAAAAATTAAAGAGTAAAGAACCTGTTGTAAATCCACGTTTAACCTCAGGACAACTGTCAGGTCCAAAAGGTTATTTAGTCTCTTGGGTACAACGAGAACTTAACGCTCTGGGATTTAGCGATGAAGAGTTATTAATTGGCGGCTTGATTGTTAAGACCACTTTAGAGAAGAAGGCGCAAGAGGCAGCTCAGATTGCGGTTCAAAACTTTGGGCCAAGTAATGCGCCAGATGATCTACATATAGGTCTTTTATCACTAAGACCTGGCACTGGTGAGATTGTTGCGATGTATGGCGGGAAAGATTATCTAGCCCGTCAGTTAAATGATGCCACCCAAGGAATTACCCAAGCAGGGTCAACATTTAAAGTTTTTGCACTTATTGCTGCTCTTGAACAAGGAATTCCTCTGACATCGATCTGGAATGGTGATTCACCACAATTTTTTGACGATCTTGGAAAACCATATCGAGTTTCAAATTACAAAAATAAAGATTTTGGTGAGGTATCGTTATTAAAAGCAACTGGAAGCTCCATCAATACAGTTTATGTTCCGCTAGGAATAGCTGCTGGACTTGAAAATGTTGTCAACGCAGCAAAAAGAGCTGGTATTCCAGAATCTGTTGCTATGTTGCCAACACCATCTTTAGTTCTAGGAGTTTCAAGCCCTAAAGTAATTGATATTGCAGCGGCCTATGCCACCTTTGCCGCAGAAGGTATCTACGCCGAACCATTTATCATTAACGAAGTTCAAGGTTCAAATAAAGGTGTTCTCTATCAGGCAAAGATAAAAGCTCAAGAAGTTTTCTCCCCAGAGATCATGCGTGATGTAAATTATGCTCTCCGTCAAGTTGTTATCGCAGGTACTGCAACCTCTGCTTTAAGTAGTTTAGGTAGACAAGCAGCTGGAAAGACGGGAACTTCAAATGACAATACCTCGGCTTGGTTTACTGGATATACCCCTGATCTAGCAACATCTATCGCCTTCTTCCGCGATGATGCGTTAACCACTCTAAAAGGTATTGGTGGAATCAACTCACTTACTGGCGGAAGTTTCCCAGCGCGAATATGGAACGCATATACCAAGTCAGCCCTTGATGGATCACCTAAATTAAAATTTAAACCTCCAGCGCATGTAAATGGCACTGACTTTATAGATATGCGTGATGTTGTAATGACCTATACCCGAGAGAGCGCCACCGCGCTTACACCTATAGATAACTAATTTATCCATTAAATGATTGGGAAAATCAACCCACAATATATCGCTATAACTCTTATCGTTCTATTTACCTCCCTTTTATCTTTATGGAAATCTAACCATTGCCGTCTAAATAACTTCTCATCCCCAGATCGATATACACATATCTGTTACTCAGATTTTCCTGCGCTTTTTTCTAGTAGGGCTTTAGATACTGGTTCTAATCCGTATAGCGATCCAGCCACTGCAATGGAATACCCAGTAGGAACAGGCTATATAGCTGCAACAGTTGCTAGGTTTTCAGATTCATTTCTTAATTTTTTTGATATCAATGCATTATTAATTATTTTTCTCTTTTTAGTAACGACATTTTTAATTTTTCAGATCAATTCAAAGCTCTGGTATCTCTTCCCTCTTGCTCCTGCAGTTATCAGTTCATTATTTATCAATTGGGATATCTGGGCAATTCTTCCGATGGTCGCATCGCTTTACTACCTAAAAAAGGGTGGATATCATTTAGCTGGTTTATTTTTAGGGATTTCAATAGCAATTAAATTCTTCTCACTTGCATTAGCTCTTCCTATTTTTATCTACTTCTTAATGGAAAAAAATAGATCAGGCGTGAAATTCTTTATAACTACTTTTATAACCGTGGTAGGAGCAAACATATACACAGCCATCTATTACTACCAAGGTTGGTTAAAATTCTTTCAATTCAATTCTGATAGAGGAGTTGACTTTGGATCTATCTGGTATGGCATTGAATTAATTTTCTCTTTGGAATTTGGTCCAAAGCTAAATCTTTTATCTATTTTCTTAACGTTAGCTTCCCTTATTATTTATTATTATTTTTTACTTAAGAAATATTTAAAAGTGCCAGAGCGTGATCATTATCATTTCGAGATCCTTCTTCTCAGTAGCTTTGCCACATTAATGATCATTTTCTCCTTAAATAAGGTTTACTCCCCGCAATATGTTCTCTGGCTCTCAGTATTGGCAACTCTTGTCTTAAGGAAAAATGAGCGGTTCTGGTTCTGGCTCTGGCAGGTAGGTGAGGGGATCTATCACCTAGCAATCTGGCAATATCTCGCTGCCTTTGAGGGTGGATCAGGCTTGAGCGAGGGTCTGTATGCCCTGAGCATAGTTATCCGGATAGCTCTCAGCGCGGTTTTTGTGATCGCTATAACCAGGGCTAGGCTTACCCTCCCTTCACCGACCGGTTGAAAAATCAGTTGGCATAGGGAAAATTGCATCAACCCTCCTGTCGTGGAGAGCCCACGACCGTATAGTCCAGAGGAGGTGGGGTTAACGCATGCGTCACTACGAACTTATGGTCATTCTCGACCCAGAACTTGAAGAACGCACAGTTGCACCAAGTCTTGAAACATATCTCAAGATCGTCAAAGACAGTGGTGGAAAAGTTGAAAAACTTGACATCTGGGGACGTCGTCGCATGACTTTCGAAATTGGAAAGAAGAGCGAAGGCATCTACGCTGTTGTTGATATGCACTGTGAACCTGCATCAGTAAAAGAGTTGGATCGTCAACTCAATCTTAATGAAGCAGTACTCCGCACCAAAGTAGTAGTACTCAATTAGATCCGCGCCCGATAAGTAGATAACCGACAAGTAGCGAGAAGAGGAATAAAATGGCAGCAGGAGATACAAACATCACAATGATTGGCAACTTAACAAACGACCCTGAGCTTCGATTTACACCAAACGGAGCAGCGGTTGCAAAATTTACAGTTGCATCAACGCCAAGATACATGGATCGAACAACGAATGAATGGAAAGATGGCGATACGCTCTTTCTCAATTGCCAAATTTGGCGTCAAGCAGCAGAAAATGTCGCTGAGTCGCTAACTCGAGGCATGCGAGTAATTGTTTCAGGCCGTCTTAAACAACGTTCTTATGAGACCAAAGAAGGTGAAAAGCGAACCGTCTTTGAGGTAGAGGTCGACGATGTCGGTCCTTCACTTCGAAACGCAACCGCAAAGGTAACCAAGACAACGCGTCAAAACGCGGGCGCCGCAGCAAGTAGCTTTACCGCTGCTGAAGCAAGCGATGATCCATGGGCATCAACTACGCCAGTAGGCGGGGGTTGGAGCTCTAGCGTTGCTGAGGAACAACCACCTTTTTAATAGGCGTTTAATATGGGTAAAACGCATACCTTAAAATCTAATGTAATTGAAATGTAATTAACCCCGAATAAAACAGGAGAGTTGTAAAAATGGGAGCACGTTCTAATAAGACCCTAAAGCCAAAACCAAAGTTGCCAAAAGGCGCTGCGCTAAAGAAGTTTAAAAAGCGGGCAAACCCGCTTAAAGGTGTGGAGTACATCGACTATAAGGATGTGGCCCTACTTCGCCGATTTATCTCAGATAAAGGCAAACTTCGTTCGGCCCGTGTAACAGGAGTATCTGTACAACAACAGAGAAAGATCGCCCGTGCTGTAAAAAACGCGCGCGAGATGGCACTTCTTCCTTATCCAAACTCTGCTCGCTAATTTATTGAAGTAGTAAATTAGAGAAGAAAAGGGCAAGTAGTAGCAAAAAATAAGAGATTAGATGAGTTGAGAAAGGATAGGAAAATGAAATTAATTCTTACCCGTGAGGTAAAGGGCTTGGGAAGCGCTGGTGATATCGTCACAGTAAAAGACGGTTATGGCCGGAACTTTTTAATCCCTAGCGGAACAGCAATCACCTGGAGCAAAGGTGGCGAAACTCAGATCGAAGGCATTAAACGTGCGCGGTCTGTACGCGAAATAAGAGATGCAGAACATGCAAATCAAGTTAAAGCTACCCTCGAAGGGGCGCTAGTGACAGTAAAAGGTCGTGCTGGTAGCGAAGGACGCCTCTTTGGTTCGATAACTGATAAAGAGATTGTCTCTGCAATTAAATCAGCGACTGGCATTGATCTTGACCGCCATAAAATTTCAACTGATGGCCATATCAAGAAAGTTGGCAAACATGAGGTGAAGGCAACTCTTCACTCAAATGTAGTTGCACAATTTTCTATCTCTGTTGTGGCTCAATAAGTTCTAAAAAACCAGATAACGGTTATAAAAAATAGACTCGGGTAACTCCGGGTCTATTTTTTATTGAGTTTGCCTTGAGCGACCATCTCATTATTCGGTCAGAATTTGGAAAGTTTTATCAACAAGCGTCGCAGCGTAAATCTCGGTTTCATCCCCAGAAAAAGGCGAGTTATACCCAGCTCTCCACAGGAAAAACCCAGCACTCCACAGGCTCTCCACAGGATCAACCACAGCGTTTGAAGGTGAGAATAGGTGGATGTCAGTAGGTGACTCCAAGATAGCCCTGTGAGCATCGCTGAGTTCCCTCAATCATCTCGTCGCGGACAATCCAATAGCGAGGAACGAGCTGAGTTTGAACGGATCCCTCCGCAAGATTTAATCGCTGAGCAATCAGTTCTCGGTGGAATGTTACTTTCAAAAGATGCGATTGCAGATGTTGTAGAAATACTACGACCAAATGATTTTTATCGACCAGCACATGAAACAATTTACGACGCAATTATCGATCTTTATGGTCATGGTGAACCAGTTGATCCAGTGACCATCTCTGCAGAGTTAACTAAACGGGGCGAAATTGCAAAAATTGGTGGAGCTCCTTATCTCCATACTTTAATGAGTTCAGTTCCTACCGCTGCTAATGCACACTATTACGCAAGAATTGTTCGAGAACAATCCATCTTACGAAAACTTGTTGAAGCAGGTACCAAGGTTGTACAGCTTGGTTACGCCGGTGAGGGTGATGTTGATGATGTGGTTGATAAAGCTCAGGCTGAAGTTTTCTCTGTAACTGAGAGGCGAGCATCAGAAGATTATGTACAACTCAATACACTTTTACCTGAAGCGCTCGATCAGATTGAGGCGATGTCTCGAGGAGCAGCAGCAGAAGGTGTTATGACTGGTTTTAAAGATTTAGATCTTTTAACAAATGGTCTTCATCCTTCAAATATGATTGTTATCGCTGCTCGTCCTGCGATCGGAAAATCCACTTTAGGTCTAGATATTGCTCGTCATACCTCAATTCATAATGGGATCACCTCAGTGATTTTCTCTTTAGAAATGAGTCGAAGTGAAATTACTATGCGGATGCTCTCATCAGAGGCGCGAGTAGCGCTCAATTCGATTCGATCAGGTCAACTCAGCGATGAAGATTGGTCTCGTCTTGCTCGTCGAATGGGTGAAATCTCGGAGGCTCCTTTATTTATCGATGATTCACCGAATTTATCGATGATGGAGATTCGGGCAAAAGCTCGACGGTTAAAACAACGCCATAATCTTAAATTGATTGTTATTGATTACCTACAGTTAATGACCTCTGGTAAACGGGTAGAAAATCGACAACAAGAAGTTTCCGAGTTCTCTCGTCAATTAAAGCTCCTGGCAAAAGAGTTAGATATTCCTATTATCGCAATTTCACAGCTCAACCGATCACCTGAACAACGCTCTGATAAAAGACCGATGCTCTCTGATCTGCGTGAATCTGGTTCGATTGAGCAAGATGCAGATATGGTGATCATGCTTCATAGAGATGATGTTTATGATTCACAGAATCGACCAGGAGAGGCAGATCTGATTGTTGCAAAACATCGTAACGGCCCGACTCGCACCATCACCGTCTCCGCGCAGTTACATTACGCGCGATTTGTAGATATGCCGCCCGCATATAGCGCTCGCGAACAATATCCAAAAGATGATTAATCAGTAATTTCTTTTAGCTTCCCTGTTTTAACATCATAGATTGCGCCAACCACTACCAACTCTCGTGGAAGAAATGGTGAAGTTTTAATCCGTAGAAGATCTTGTCGAAGTGTAGTTTCTTGATTATCGACAGTTCGAATCTCAATACTTCGAGTATCTACCCCAGATTTCTTAAAAATTTCTTGGTGGAAAGAGTTCTCATCTCCGGTAGCCATCTTGCAATCCGTATGTGGGGCAACTAAAACTCTACTTACTCCCAGAAGATGGGTAGCGAGAATTAAAGTTCGAAGGACATCATCGGTAACTCGAGCACCTGCATTTCGTAAAATTTTTGCATCCCCTGCTGCCATACCGGTTAGACCTAGAGGATCGATTCGAGAATCTATACAGGTGATAATTGCTAACCCTTTTACTGCTAACCCGGTGAGCGCTTTATCTTTAAATTTTGAAGAAAATTCATTATTTCCAGCTAAAACATCATCAAACACGAGGGCTCCGATCTTTTGCTCGATTGGCAAGATAAATTCCGATAATCACAACTATAGCTCCAGATAGCTGAACATTATTAAGGGCTTCATTAAGCCACCACCATGCAAATAAACTGCCTAATACCGGCTCCATAATTCCGATAACGCTAGCGGTAGATGCCGAGAGAATCTTTAACCCTCCAATGACAAGAAGATAAGGAGCGATCGTTCCCATAAGGATTATCCAGAGGATCAAGACCCAACCAGGGAGGGTGTAGCCAGCGAAAATTCCTAATAAATTCATCTCTGTGTTGAGATACTCAAAAGGAAAGCTCCAGATAGGCATTACTAGAGCCATAAAAAAGGATCCGATACCAAATCCCCAGACAGTCATTGTGGCGCTAGATTTTGTCTTTCCTAATTTTTCAGCGATAAGAAAGTAACCGGCGAGAGCGATTGAATCAAGAAACGCGGCAATTAAACCAATTCCATCAAGAACTAATCCTTGCCAAACTTGTGTAACGATCATAAGCCCTGAGATTGAGAAGGTCACAGCGATCCAGAGAAGTGGGTCGACCTGTTTTTTTAATACAAATCGCATAAAGAGCAAGATCCAAATAGGGGCAGTAAATTCAATTAAAAGCGCTGTCCCCAGATAGATTCTCTCGATAGCAATAAAATAGAGCGCTTGGACGAGAAAAACTCCAACAATTCCAAATGCGATCAACCACTTCAGCTCACCTTTTTTTGCGGGCAGCTCACGTGGTTTAAAAATGAGGAAATAAGTTAAGAGAATAAGAAAAGCGCCAGTACTTCGAATCTGGGTTAATCGCCAAGCAGATAGCCCATCAAGGAGAACAATTTTTGAGATTACCCCATTAAATGCAAATGCAGCAGCTCCTAAAAGGAGAAAGATCTCTCCCCGCAGATTTCGCAGCACCAGCGCACTCTAGCTGGCAATTAGAAATCTTGAGGGAGATCTAACTAAAAGGCTGCTTCTGGCAACTCCATCAAGCTTCCACTCTCTGCCTCAATAATCGCTCTATCGGCTGCGATATGCGGCAGGAAGTGGCTAACAAAGTATTTTGCAGCGGTAATCTTTCCAAGATAAAAATCTTTATCTCGTCCATCAACTTTTCCAGATGCAATCTCTGCTTGGCGAAGTAATAACCAGGCGATCACCACATCACCAACAGCCATTAATAAACGGGTGGTGTTAAGGCCGATCTTATATAAATCTTTTGGCTCTTCTTGTGAGGAGAGGGCATGGCCAACCAATGTAGAGATCATTGCGCCAACTTCTTCTAAGGCTTTCCCAAAGAGCGCTTTATCTTCAGCTAACAGACCACCTGAAGCTGCAAAAGCGGCCATCTCTTTTGAGATAAGTCCGATAGCGCGACCTCGATCTTTAACAATCTTCCGGAAAAAGAAATCAAGACCTTGGATTGCAGTTGTTCCTTCATAGAGCGTGTCAATCTTTGCATCGCGGACATACTGTTCAAGCGGCCAATCTGTAGTAAATCCAGAGCCACCAAAAGTTTGAAGTGATTCAGTGCCTAGTAAGACCCAGGATTTTTCACTGCCGTAACCTTTAACAATTGGAAGAAGAAGATCATTGAGCGCCTCGAGATCGTTTAACTTATCTTCATCAAGGCCATCTGCCCTACCGATTGCAATAGCATCTTGAATGGATGCGGTGTAGAGAACTAGCGCTCGCATACCTTCGGCATATGCCTTCTGCACCATAAGAGATCTTCGGACATCAGGATGTTTAATGATCGCAACTCGTGGGCTTGCTTTATCTGTCATCGAAACCATATCTGGGCCTTGAATCCGAGTTTTGGCATATTCAAGGGCGTTTTTATAGCCGGCAGATAAAGTTGCAATCGCTTTGGTGCCAACCATCATTCGAGCAAATTCGATTATTTTAAACATCTGAGCGATGCCATCATGAACTTCACCTAGAAGATAGCCAACAGCAGGCTCATGTTCGCCTAAATTCATCTCACAGGTAGCAGAGACATTAAGCCCCATTTTATCTTCCACATTGGTGACATAAACGCCATTTCGTTTACCGAGTACACCTGTCTCTTGATCATAGATAAATTTCGGGATTAAAAAGAGTGAGAGACCTTTTGTCCCTGGTTTATGACCTTCGGGTCTTGCTAAAACAAAGTGAATAATATTTTCATAGATATCTGCATCACCTGAGGTTATAAATCGCTTTGTTCCAGTTATATGCCAAGTACCATCTGGTTGTTGTACAGCTTTACTACGTCCTGCTCCAACATCAGAACCAGCATCTGGTTCTGTCAGCATCATGGTTGCGCCCCACTCTTTATCAACCATAAATTTTGCTAATTTTTTCTGCTCTTCTGTTCCTAAAACATATGCAACTTGAGCAAAAGCAAAACCTGATGCATAAATATGAATTGAAGGATTTGAACCAAGAACCATCTCTGCAATAGCCCAACGCAGTGATGGTGGAATTAACATTCCTCCCAACTCAGCAGGGACATCAACTTTCCCCCAATCGCCATCAATATAAGCGCGATAAGATTTTTTAAAACTTTCAGGAAGTGTGATATCACCACTTTCTTTATTGAAAACAGTTCCAATTCGATCACCATCAATAAAAGATGCAGCGAGATCATTTTCAGTTAATCGTTTGACCTCTTCTAACATTCCCATCGCAGTCTCGCGATCAAGATCTTTGTAGATTGAGGTGCCTAAGATCGATTCACGATCTAATAGGTCGAAGAGGCAAAATTCGATATCTTTCAAGTTTGCTCGGTAATGGCTCATAGGCTAAGAATGCTACCGGTCAGTAACTTATGCAAGCCAAATCTAGGTTTAGATAGGTTTAGATAGGTACCTGGAGCGGGCGACGGGAATCGAACCCGCGCTGTCAGCTTGGGAAGCTGACGTGATGCCATTTCACTACGCCCGCGTGTGCAGTGGCTAAAGAATAGATGGGGAAGGTAGGTTCGCCAACCGTGTTACTAAGCGATCGAGATATCAAAGCCCAAGTGGCTGCTAACCGGGTTCTCATTGAGCCCTACGATGAAATTATGGTGCAGCCATCATCTATTGATGTTCGGCTAGATCGTTTCTTCCGAGTCTTTGAAAACCATAAATATTCAGAGATCAATCCTGCTAGTGAGCAACCTGAGTTAACCCGTGAAGTCGAAGTTGGTGGCGATGAGCACTTCATCCTCCATCCTGGTGAGTTTGTCCTAGCCAGCACCTATGAAGTGATCACACTTCCTGACGATATCGCAGGCCGTCTTGAGGGAAAGTCATCGTTAGGTCGCCTTGGATTATTAACTCATTCAACAGCAGGATTTATTGATCCAGGGTTTTCAGGTCATATAACGCTCGAGCTATCTAACGTTGCCAATCTTCCAGTAAAACTCTTTCCAGGGATGAAAATCGGTCAACTCTGTCTCATCAAACTCTCATCTCCTGCCGAGCATCCCTACGGCTCGGCGGTATATGGTTCCCGCTACCAAGGACAACGCGGCCCTACTCCAAGTAAATCTTGGTTGAATTTCCACAAGAGTAAAATTAAGTAATTTTGAAATAAATCGAAGCTGTAGCCTAGATCAGATCAAGCCAGTCCAAAATCTGAGAACGGGGAGTTATATGGATATCATCGTTATTATTGGTGGATTACTTCTAATAGTTATCTATGCAGTTTCACTCTATAACAAATTAATTCGATTAAACATTCAAGTAGATGAAGCATTTGCACAGATCGAAGTTCAGCTTAAGCGTCGCGCTGATCTCATCCCAAATCTCGTTGAAACTGTAAAGGGTTATGCTGCTCATGAGCGTGAAACATTTGAAAAAGTTGTGGCAGCAAGAGCAAAATCTACAAGCGCAACAGGGGTCCAAGGCGTTGCAGAAGCCGACAATATGTTAACTCAGGCGCTCCGTGGCCTTTTAGCTGTGGCAGAGGCTTACCCAGATTTAAAAGCTTCGACCAACTTTATGCAGTTACAAGAAGAACTTTCAACAACAGAGAATAAGGTCGCTTTTGCACGTCAGTTTTATAACGATAGCGTGAGGACCCTTAATACAGCAGTAAAAGCAATCCCCACCAATCTCTTTGTATCGATAGCAAAAGTTAATGAACGTGAATTTTATGAGATTGAAGATCCAACTGAGCGCGGCGTTCCAAAAGTTTCCTTTTAACAATGCCCTCATTTAGAGCGCTCCAGAGAGCCAATCAACGTAAAACAATTGCGCTACTTTTTGGTTTAGCTCTACTTATCTGGCTAATTTCTTTCGCTGCCATGACATATTTTGGTGGTCAGGGAATTGGCAT